>NZ_JBSFNS010000126.1:0-20797 GCF_053587275.1 Amycolatopsis sp. NPDC003676 | reverse complement strand
GGCGTCGATTTGCGAGGCGCTGGAGCTGCCGCTGGGCGAGCTGCTGCACAAGGTCGCCTCAGGGTTCCCCTCACGGACGGCCGTCTCCCCCGTCGGCCGAGACTGCGGGGCCGCCTCGAGCCCTGGGCACGGGGAATCCGATTCCCTCAAGGAGCCCTTCACGGACCAACGGGAGCAATCCCGGCACCGGGGACCGAACGGCTCGATACACCCCTCGAACCGGAGTCGATACGCTTCCGGTCGTGGCAGTCGGCGAACACCCGGACCAGCGGGCCCCGGAACCGGACTTATCCGGCGAACCGGGCAGCGCTGACGGTGCCGACGGCGCCGTGGCCGCGCCCCCGGCCCCCGAAGCCGCGCCGTCCCCGGTCGGCCCGCGCCGCACCGATCCGCTGAACGCCGCCGAGACCCGCGGCCTCGACGTGGTCCGCCGTTTCGGCACGGTCGGTTCGCTGTTCCTCGCGCTCGGCTCGCTCGGCGCCGGAGCCGCGCCGGTGATCAACCCGGTGCAGGACCTGCCGGTGCTGCGGCTGTTCATCCGGATCCCGACGGTCTCGCTCGCGATCGCCTTCTCCGGCATGGGCATCCTGGTGCTGAGCTGGCTCATGCTGGCCCGGTTCGCCCGTCCGGCGAGCGCGCGGCTGGCCACCAGCGGGCAGCTCGCCCGCACCGTCGCGATGTGGGTCGCGCCGCTGCTGCTGATCCCGCCGCTGTTCTCCCGCGACGTCTACAGCTACCTCGCGCAGAGCGAGATCGTGCACCGCGGCATGGACCCGTACCAGCTGGGCCCGGCGCAGGCGCTCGGCGTCGCGGACCCGCTCACCGCGGGCGTCACCAACATCTGGCGCGAGACCCCCGCCCCGTACGGTCCGCTGCTGCTGCGGCTCGGCGGCTGGCTGGCTCCGGTCGGCGGCAACAACATCGTCGTCGGCGTGCTGCTGCAGCGCGGCCTCGCGATGGTCGGCGTGCTGCTGATCGTGTGGGCGGTGCCGCGGCTGGCCCGGCGCTTCGGCGTGCAGCCGGCCACCGCGCTGTGGCTGGGCGCGGCGAACCCGTTGCTGATCTTCCATTTCGTCGCGGGCGCGCACAACGATTCGCTGGCCATCGGGCTCATGGTCGCCGGACTGGAGATCGGCATCCGGCGGCTCCCAGTGCGGGTGAAGGGCGACAGTCCGCCGCCCTTGGCGAAGGGCGAACTCCTCTTCATCGCGCTCGGCGTCGTCATCATCACGATCGGCGCCACGGTGAAAATCCCGGCTGTGCTGGCGTTGCCGTTCCTGTCGGTGATGGTCGCGCGCAGGTGGCACGGGCGGCTGAAGGACCTGGTGTGGGCGGGCGCGCCGATGGCGGTGCTGTTCGGCGTGGTCCTGACCGCGATCTGCGTCGGCACGGGGCTGGGCTTCGGCTGGATCGGCGCGACGGCGAGCACGCCGGGGCTGGTGCGGTCGTTCATCTCCCCCACCGCGGAGGTCGCGAACCTCGGCGGCGTCCTCGGCATCACGCTCGGGCTCGGCAACCACACCGACGCGCTGGTGCCGATCCTCGGCACGCTCGGCAACGTGATCACCGCGGCGGTCACGATCAAATTCCTGTGGGCCAGCTTCAAATGGCGCTACCGGCCGATCATCGGGCTCGGCGTCTCGCTGGGCGCGGCGATGATCCTGCAGATCAACCTCCAGCCGTGGTACCTGCTGTGGGCGGTGATCCCGCTCGCCGCGGCGGCCGGGACGTCGCGGTTCCGGGTGGTCGCCACGGTCATCAGCGCCGGGCTGCCGTTCCTGCTCCCGCCCACCGGCGGCACCTTCGACGGCCGCTCATACGTCCTGCCGTGGGCCTACGGCGCGGCCGCTCTGGTGACCCTCGGCGGCCTCGCGATCGTGTACCGGGTTTCGCCGCTGCTGTTGTCCAGGACACCTCCGGCGTCCCCAGCACCGCGCGCGCCCGCCGACGTCGTATCGTGATTCGTTGTGGACAACCCCGCCGTCGAGATCTCCGGCTTGGCGAAAAGCTACGGCTCCACCACCGCGGTCGACGGCATCGACCTGCGCATGGAGCGTGGTTCCCTGCTGGCCCTGCTCGGGCCGAACGGCGCCGGAAAAACGACCACTGTCGAGATTTGCGAGGGTTTCCGCAGACCTGACGCGGGCCGGGTGCGCGTGCTCGGCCTCGACCCCGTCGCGGACAGTTCCCGGCTCCGCCCGCGCGTCGGCATCATGCCCCAAGGCGGCGGCGCGTACCCGGGCGTGCGCGCGGAGGAAATGCTGCGGCTAGTGGCTTCCTGCGCGGCGAACCCGCACGATCCGGCGTGGCTGCTCGACGTGCTCGGGCTGGCCGGCGCGAAGCGGACGCCGTTCAAACGGCTCTCCGGCGGGCAGCAGCAACGGCTTTCCCTGGCGTGCGCGCTGGTCGGCCGTCCGGAGCTGGTGTTCCTGGACGAACCCACCGCCGGGATGGACCCGCAGGCCCGGCGGCTGGTCTGGGACCTGCTCGCGGCGCTGCGCGCGGACGGCGTGAGCGTCCTGCTCACCACCCACCTCATGGAGGAAGCGGAAACGCTGGCCGACCAGGTGGTGATCGTGGACCACGGCAAGGTGGTCGTCGAGGGCACGCCGCATTCGCTGACCCTGGAAGCGGGCGAGGCGGCGCAGCTGCGGTTCCGCGCCCGCACGAAGCTCGACACGACGCTGCTCGCGGCCGCGCTGCCGGAGGGGTACCGGGTCAGCGAAACCGCGCCCGGTTCGTACCTGGTGGAGGGCGCGGTCGACCCGCAGGTGGTCTCCGCGGTCACCGCCTGGTGCGCGCAACAGGGCGTCCTGCCCGAACAACTGCAAGTCGGACGTCGGACGCTCGAAGAAGTGTTCCTCGAACTCACCGGACGGGAGCTGCGCGCATGAGTTCTCCGTTCCCCGCAGGGACTTTCGCCCCCGCGCCCGGCCGCGGCTCGCTCGGCAAGATGCTGCGCACGCACGCGCGCGTCGAGGCCGCGCTGACCCTGCGGCACGGCGAGCAGCTGCTGCTCACCCTGATCATTCCGCTCGCGCTGCTGATCGGCCTGAGCTCGCTGGACATCCTGCCGGCGAGCCAGCTCGGCTCGACGTCCAAAGTGGACTGGATGACGCCGAGGATTCTCGCGCTGGCGGTCATGTCGTCGGCCTTCACCGGCCAGGCGATCGCCCTCGGCTTCGACCGCCGCTACGGCGTGCTGAAGCGGCTTTCGGCGACGGCGCTGCCGCGCTGGCTGCTCGTGGCCGGGCGAGTCGTGGCGGCGCTGGTCGTCGTGGCCCTGCAGTCCGTGGTGCTCGGCGTGGTGGCGGCTTTCCTGGGCTGGTCGCCGTCGGCCGCCGGGATCGGCTCCGCGGTGGTGCTGCTGGTCCTGGGGACGCTGGCTTTCGGCGCACTGGGCGTGCTGCTGGGTGGCGCGCTGCGTGCGGAAGCCGTGCTGGCGCTGGCGAACATCGTGTGGTTCGTGCTGCTGCTTGCTGGCGGGATTCTGCTGGCTCCGTCGGCGCTGCCGTCCGGGGTCGGGGTGATCGTTTCGCTGCTGCCGTCGGGCGCGCTGGCGGAAGGCATGCGCGCGGCGCTGGTGGACGGCCAGTTCCCGCTCGGCCCGGCGGCGGTGCTGGTGGTGTGGGCCGCGGTGGCCGGAGTGCTGGCGACGCGGACTACGAAACTCACCTGAATCCCACCTCCAATTACGGATCACCGCGCGGAAAACAGGCCGCTAATGTGACCGCCGCCGCACCCGATTCCTTGCGCACGCTGGCGATTCCGTGCGGAACAATACCGCCGCGTGAAGGCGGGAAAACGCGCGCGAGTATTCTTTCCGCGTGTCCCTTCGCAGTTTGATCGCCCGCCTGCCGTATCCGTCCGCCGCGGTCCAGCGCGGCGTCGGGATCGCCGCGGTGGTCACGCAGGCAGGCATCGGCGTCACCGGTTCCGTGGTGCGGGTGACCGGGTCCGGGCTGGGATGCCCGACCTGGCCGCAGTGCGTCGCGGGCAGCCTGGTGCCGGTGCGGCACTCCGGCATCGACGCGGTCACCCAGTGGATCGAGTTCTCGAACCGGATGCTGACCGGCGTCGTGATCGTGGTGGCGGCACTGGCCGTGCTCACCGCGTGGCGGATGCAGATCGACCACCCGGAGCGCAAGCGCCTGGTGAAGCTCGCCTGGACGATGCCCGGCGGCGTCGTGCTGCAGGCGGTCATCGGCGGGCTGACCGTGCTGGCGAAACTGGAATGGTGGACGGTCGCGATCCACTTCCTGGCCTCCACGCCGCTCGTGTGGCTGGCGGTGCTGCTGCTGAAGGCGTTCCGCGAAGGAGACGAACCGGCGCGCCCGCTGGTCCCGAAACTGGGACGGCAGATGCTGGTGCTGCTGACGGTCCTGATGTGGGCAGTCCTGATCGCCGGGACCACGGTCACCGGCGCGGGCCCGCACGGCGGCGACGTGAACACGCATCGCCTCGACGCCCCGATCGAGCAGCTGGCCCGGGTCCACAGCGGGCTGCTGATCGCTTACCTCGTGGTGCTGGGCGTCTTCGGGCTCACGCTGATGCGCGTCGGCGCGCCGAAGAGCGTGTGGCAGCGGTATGCGTGGGTGTGGATTGTCGCGCTGCTGCAGGGGGTTCTGGGAACGGTGCAGTACGCGCTGGGCGTGCCCGAGGCGATGGTGTCGTTCCACGTGCTGGGCTCGGCGCTCGTGATCGTGGTGACGGCGGTGCTGTGGACGGGGACCCGCGACCGCGGGCCGGTGACCTCGCTGGAGCCCGCGGAGAAGCGGGAACTCGCTGCCGCGAACTGACGGTCATCCGGGCGTAACTGCGCGTCGGCCCGGCGGACAGGTCGGCGGCTTACCGTCGTCGCCGTCCGGCTTTCCGAAAAGCCCGAGGTGCCGCCATGCCGACCGCCCCTGCCCGTACCGGCAAGCCCCTTCTCTCCGGCCGGCGCGGGACCGCCGAGATGATCGTGCTCAAGACGTTCCTGCTCGTGCCGTTCGCCGCGCTGATCGCCGCCGTGCCGCTGCTGTGGGGATGGGGCATCGGCTGGACCGACCTGATCCTCGCGACCGTCTTCTACGTGCTCGCGACGCTCGGCGTCACCGTCGGGTACCACCGCTACTTCACCCACGGCGCCTTCAAAGCGAGCCGCCCGCTGCGGATCGCGCTCGCGATCGCCGGGAGCATGGCCGTGCAGGGGTCGGTGATTTTCTGGGTCGCGAGCCATCGCCGCCACCACGCGTTTTCCGACCGTGAGGGCGATCCGCACTCACCGTGGCTCTTCGGCACGTCGCCCGCGGCGCTGTTGCGCGGGTTCTGGCACGCGCACATGGGCTGGATGTTCCAGCGCGAGGTCACCAACGCCGACCGCTTCGCGCCGGATCTCGTCAGCGACCGCGACCTACGGCTGGTGAACCGGTTCTTCTGGCTGTGGATCACCCTCAGCCTCGCCCTGCCCGCCGCGCTCGGCTGGGCGTTCAGCGGCACCTGGCAGGGAGCGCTGACGGCGTTCTTCTGGGCCGGTCTGGTGCGGATCGCGTTCCTGCACCACGTGACCTGGTCGGTGAACTCGGTGTGCCACCTGATCGGCGACCGCCCGTTCGCGAGCCGCGACCGCGCGGCCAACTTCTGGCCGCTGGCGCTGCTGTCCATGGGCGAGTCGTGGCACAACTCCCACCACGCCGACCCGACCTGCGCCCGGCACGGCGTGCTGCGCGGACAGGTGGACGTCTCGGCGCGGGTGATCTGGGCGTTCGAACGGCTCGGCTGGGCAAGCGACGTCCGGTGGCCCCGGGCGGAACGGCTGGCGGCGAAGCGGCGAGCGAGCTAAGCCAACTGCTGCCGCACCGCAGACGCAAACCGCAATGGCGCACCCGCGTCCGCATGCCGGAACCCCAGCGACGGCTCAGTCAACTCCAACTCCAGCACCAGCGGCCGACCGTCATCCCCGCGGACCAGATCCACCCGCGCGTACAACAGGTCCGCCCGCAAAATGCCGAGCAACCCGCACGCAGCGTCCAGCGCGTCCTCGGCCACCGCACGCACTTCCGGAGCCGGAACAGCGGCCGCAAGCCGCTCCTCGCGATACAGCCCGGAATTGTCCATTGAGGACTCCAGCGACGCGGATTTCGTGAAGGCGTGCGAATAAACGCCGCCGAAGTACGTCACCGCGATCTCGCCCTGAGTGTCCACACTGGACTGATACGGCTGAATCAACCCCGTGCGCCCGTCGTCGTGCAAAGCGCGCAGGTGCTGTTCGGCGTCCGCCCCGGCAGACGAGAACCGGACGGCGTCGCGGCCTCCCGCGCCCACCGAAGGCTTCACCACGAACGGTTTCTTCGGCCAGCGCGGCTTCTCCCCCGGCGGCACGATCTCGACCGGCACCGTCGGCACGCCCGCGTCGAGCAGTTCGCCGAGATACGTCTTGTCGGTGTTCCACCGCACGACCGTGGCCGAGTTGCTCAGCCCGGGCACGTCTTCGCACCAGCTGAGGAATTCCTCCCGGCGCGAGGGGTAATCCCAGGCAGCGCGCAGCACCACGATGTCCGCCGAAGCGAAGTCCGCGGCTGAATCCCAGGCCGCCCAGCTCACGGTGAATCCGAGGTCCGCGAGCGCGGGCAGCACCGCGGCCTCGTCGCCGTCGCCCTCGGGCAGTTCGGCGCAGCCGACGAAAATCGCCGAGCGGGTCACCGGCCCGCTCGCGGCCCGGCCATCTTGCGCCGGTGCGCGGCACCGATTTTGACGGTCTTCACGGTTTCGCTGTCCCACTCCGCGGCTTCGAGGTCGTCGACCTGCTCGACCAGCGCGTTCCCGGTCTCGACCCCGGCGACCAGCACGTCGCCCATCGCCCCGTCCGGGCCCACGAGCACGACCCGCGCGCCGGCCAGCCCGATGTTCTCGACCACGGCGCGCGACGGTTTTCCGTGCTTCGCCACGAAGTCGCGGGCGGACGCCAGCTGGCGGGCAGTGGGCGCGGTCGGCGTGTTTTCGGTCTCCTCAGCCACGTCCGGAGCTTAACCCGAGACCCCCGCCCCCGCGGCCCGACCGTGTTCTCGGCCATAGTGGACGCCAGACGCGCACATCTCGAGGAGGAACCATGCCGACCGCAGTGCAGGTGACCCGGACCGGCGGCCCGGAAGTGCTGGAACTGGCCGAGATCGAGCCCGGTCCGCCCGGCGCGGGCGAACTGCTGGTCGACCTCGCCGCCGCGGGCGTCAACTACATCGACACCTATCAGCGCCAGGGCATCTACCCGATCGACCTGCCGTTCGTCCTCGGTTCCGAAGGCGCCGGGACGGTCGTGGAGACCGGCGAGGGCGTCACCGAATTCGCCCCCGGCGACCGTGTGACCTGGCAGGGCGTGCTCGGCAGCTACGCTCAGCGCGCGGTGGTCCCGGCCAGCGCCACGGTGAAGGTGCCCGAAGGCGTGTCTGACGAGACCGCCGCGGCCACGATGCTGCAGGGCCTGACGGCGCACTACCTGGTGCGTTCGACCTACGAAGTGCAGGCAGGCGACGACATCCTCGTCCACGCGGCGGCCGGCGGCGTCGGTTTGCTGCTGGTGCAGCTGGCGAAGGCGCGCGGCGCGCGAGTGCTGGCCACGGTGTCCACCGACGAGAAGGCCGAGCTGGCCCGCGGCGCGGGCGCGGACCACGTGATCCGCTACGACCGTGAAGACTTCGCCGCCGCGACCCGCGAGCTGACCAACGGCGAAGGCGTCGCCGCGGTCTACGACGGCGTCGGCAAGAGCACCATCGACGGCAGCCTCGCGAGCCTGAAGATCCGCGGCACGCTGGCGCTGTTCGGCGCGGCCAGCGGCCCGGTGCCGCCGCTCGACCCGCAACGGCTCAACTCCGGCGGCTCGCTCTTCCTGACCCGCCCGACGCTCGGCCACTACCTGCGCACCCGCGAGGAACTCGACTGGCGCGCCGGCGAACTGTTCGCCGCCGTGCAGGACGGTTCGCTCAACGTCCGGATCGGCGGCCGCTACCCGCTCGCCGACGCCCGCAAGGCCCACGAGGACCTGCAGGGCCGCCGGACGACCGGGAAGCTGCTGCTGATCCCCTGACTCAGCACACCGGCAGCGCGCCGGTCGCGAACACCGGCGAACTGTTCACGACCGGGCACGACGGCTCGCGCAACGTCCGCGAAGCCAACCAAGACCGGCGAGGACGCCGCACGACCGGAAAGCTCAGCCGACCGAGAGGGCGTCGGTCACGAACACCAGCGTTTCGTTGGGCGCGATGCCGCGGCCGCCGTCCTTGTAGGCCAGGGCGGGCGGGATGATCATCATCCGCCGCCCGCCCTGCTTCACGCCGACGAGGCCCTGGTCCCAGCCGTCGATGACCTGGCCGGCGCCGAGGTCGAGGCCGAACGGTTCGCCGCGGTCGAACGAGCTGTCCAGCTTCTTCTTGTTCGACCAGGTGACGACCACGTAGTTCATCGACAGCTTCGACCCGGCGGCCGCGGCCTTGCCGGAGCCCTCCGACAGGTCCTTGGTGAGCAGCTTCTTCGGCGGGGCGCAGTCGTCCGGGATGGTGATTGTCGGGACCTGCCCGAAGTTCCCGGTGGTCTTGATGTCGTCCGCGGTGCACTCGCGGCTCGGGGTCGCCGGGGCCGCGCTGCTGTCGCCGCCGCAGGCCGTGAGGCCGAACGCGGCGACTGCCGCGACCGCGCCGAAGACAGCTGTCCTGCCGATGTTCTGCATAGCGGAAGATTAGCCAAGGCCACCGAGTGCAGGGACCGCCGGACCAGTCCGCACCACGCCGAGCCGCTGGGTCGCCCTGGTCAGCGCCACGTACAGGTCGTTGAGCCCGCGCGCCGACCCCGCCGCGATCTCGTCCGGCGACACCAGCACGACCCCGTCGAACTCCAGCCCCTTGGACCGGTCGACCGTCAGCACGCTCAGCCGCTCGTCCTCCGGAAGCAGCTTCCGCACCTCATCGACGCGACCGCCCGGCACCAGCACCGCCACGGTCCCACCGTCCACAGCGGACAGTTCCGCGGCCACCAGCGCGGGCAGTTCCTCGTCCAGCGAAGCGACTTCCACGCCCCACGGCGGCACCCCGGTCTCGCGCACCGACGCCGGCGCGGCCAGATCGACGTCGAGTTCGGCGAGCACGCCCGCCGCGACCGCCATGATCTCCGCCGGGGTCCGGTAGTTCACCGTCAGCTGCTCCAGCCGCCAGCGGTCCGCGACGTACGGCGACAGCACCTCGTCCCACGTCCGCGCTCCCCCGGCGGCCCCGGTCTGCGCGACGTCGCCGACCAGCGTCATCGACCGGTTCGGCGTGCGGCGCATCAGCAGCCGCCAGTCCATCGCGGACAGTTCCTGCGCCTCGTCGACGATCACGTGCCCGAACGTCCACGTCCGGTCCTGCGCGGCACGCTGCGCCGCGGTCAGCTGGCTGCGCGCCTGCTGCCGTTCGGCGAACAGCTCGGCGTCCAGCACGTCGGACACCCGCAGGACCTCCTCGTCCTGGATTTCCTCGTCCTGATCGAGGATGTCCAGCACGCCCTCGGCATACGCGCGCTCGACGCGTTCGCGGCGCTTCTCCTCGGCCGCTTCCTCGGAGTCGTCGGTGCCGAGCAGCTCGGCCAGTTCGTCGAGCAGCGGCACGTCGGCGGGCGTCCACTTCGTGGTGCGGCCGCTCTCCAGATGCTTCCGATCCTCTTCGGACAGCAGCTCGCCGGCCGCCCGGTCGAGGTGTTCGCGGTCGGCGAACAGGTCGTCGAGCAGGCCTCCCGGGCTGAGTTTCGGCCACAGCGAGTTCAGCGCGGCGGCCACCGCGGGGCTCGAAGCCAGCTCGGCGCGGATGTCCTGGACGTCCTGTGCGTCCAGCAGGTCCTCGCCCAGCGAGCGGGCGGCCTGCCGGGTGAGCGAGTCGAGGACGTCGGAGATGAACAACCGCCGCGCGAGGTTGTGCGGCCGCCGCGAACGGCGGGCCCGGGTGCGAGCCTGCACGCACGTCTTCCGGTCGAGCTTGAGGATCTCGCGTTCGTGCTCGATTTCGATCACCGGATCGGGTACACCTTGCCGGTCCCGAACGGCCTTGGCGAGCACGTCGACCATCACCAGCCGCCCCTTCACCTCGGCCGCTTCCGGAGACTCGACGCCGTCGGCGTCCAAGCCCGGCCACAGCTGCCCGATGGTCGCCAGCAGCACGCCGGTCTCGCCGAGCGACGGCAGCACCTGGCCGATGTAGCGCAGGAAGGTCGAGTTCGGGCCGACGACGAGCACGCCGCGCGTGGTCAGCTGCTGGCGGTGCGTGTAGAGCAGATACGCCGCGCGGTGCAGCGCGACCGCGGTCTTCCCGGTGCCGGGCGCGCCCTGCACCACCATCACGCCGCCGAGCGGCGCGCGGATGATCCGGTCCTGCTCGGCCTGGATGGTGGCGACGATGTCGGCCATCTCGCCGGTCCGGCGGCGCTCCAACGCGGCCAGCAGGGCGGCTTCGCCAGCGAGCCCGAGATCCTGGCCCTGGTCGGCGGCGGTCAGGTCGAGGATCTCGTCGTCGAACCCGGTGACGCGGCGGCTCAGCGACCGCAGATGCCGTCGCCTGCGCACGCCGTCCGGCGAAGCGGCGGTGGCGAGATAGAACGGTCGCGCGACCGGGGCCCGCCAGTCGATCAGCAGCGGCCGGTAGTCGTCGTCCTCGTCGAACAGGCCGAGCCGTCCGATGTAGGCGATCTCCTCGTCCGTGCTGCCCGGCACGAAATCCAGCCGCCCGAAGCACAATCCCTGCTCGACCGACCCGAGCTGGGCGAGCCGGTCGGTGTGCAGGTTCGTGGCGGCTTCGCGTTCGGTCCGCGCCTGCGGCGTCCCGCCGGTCTGGCGCAGGGTCTCGTCCAGCCGGCGCTGGGTCTGGGTGCGTTCGGAGTCGAGCTTCGCGAACAACGCGTCGGTGTAGGCCTGTTCGCGGCGCAGCTCGGCTTCGTAGGCCGGTTCCTCGGGCAAGGAAAGGTCCTGCTTTCAGGTCGGGATCGGGGCCGGAAGAGTGCAACCGGCGAGGATCCCGGGCCATTCCTGCCCGGCGCGGAACGGGTCGGAGAAAAGGATCAGAACGGGAGGCCGAGGACCGGCAAGCCGATCGCCGAGTCGACCGCCAGCGCGACGAACACGATCATCAGGTAGGTGTTCGACCGGTGGAACAACGCCATCGGCTTGGTTTCCTCGCCGCGGTGCACGGCGGCCTGCAGCCGGTGCGCGTAGAAGAGGAACCAGCCGCCGGCGAGGATCGCGAAGGTCGCGTACAGCCAGCTGGTGACCGGGAGCAGCAGCAGCGTCCAGGCGACCATCACCCACGAGTAGATGACGATCTGCCGGGCCACGTGCTCGGCGGTCGCGACGACCGGGAGCATCGGCACGCCCGCGCGCTCGTAGTCGTCGCGGTACTTCATGCCCAGCGCCCAGGTGTGCGGCGGGGTCCAGAAGAAGATCACGCCGAACATCACGAACGCGGGCCACTGCACGGTGCCGGTGACCGCGACCCAGCCGATCAGCACCGGCATGCAGCCCGCGGCCCCGCCCCAGACCACGTTCTGCGACGTCCGCCGCTTGAGGCCGAGGGTGTAGACGAAGATGTAGAACAGGATCGTCGCGATCGCGAGGACCGCCGCCAGCAGGTTCACCGTGAAGTACAGGACGGCGAACGACGCGATGCCCAGGACGAGGCCGAAGATCAGCGCGTTGCGCCGCGGCACCGCGTCCTTCACCAGCGGGCGCCGCTTGGTGCGGTTCATGACCTTGTCGATGTCGCTGTCGATCACGCAGTTGAGCGCGTTCGCGCTGCCCGCGGCCATGGTGCCGCCGACCAGCGTCGCGACCACCAGCCACGGGTTCGGCACCTCGCGCCCGGCGAGGAACATCGCGGGGATCGTGGTGACGAGGAGAAGCTCGATCACGCGCGGCTTCGCCAGCGCGGCGTACGCGCCGGCCACCTGGCGGAAGCTTCGCCGGGCCCCGCTCGGCCGTCCGCCGTCCGGGGGTACGGCGCTGGTGTCCTCACTGCGTCCGTGCGCAGCGTTCACCAACGACATTTCTCTCCCTGAGTCAGTCCTGGGCCGGGCGGCCCGGAAGAAAAGCGGAACTCCGCGAGAACTTCCGTGCCTGGCCCGCGATCGATGTTAGACGTGACGGACCGGCCCAATGCCCGCGGGTCCGGGACACGCCCGGCGATGTCTTCTCCGTCACGTCGCCCGCCGCGGGCCGCGATGAGTCGCGAACGCCCGCGGCGGGTAGCCGGAGACGGACAGGCGGGCAGGATCACCTCACCCGCAGGGCTGTCGCCCGCGCTCGCGCGCGCACGTACGCACTAGGGTGACAGCGTCGGGCCGCTCGCTCCGCCTGCACAGCGCCGCCAGCAGGAATATCGTCCCTTCGGGATCGATTGAGATAACTGAGGGCGCACACCGCAGCACTTGAGCGGCACGCACGGAATACAGCCATCACTTCACCGACGCAGGAGTTCGAGTTCAGTGTCCGAAACCTCTAGCAGCGAGACCAACCCCTTGCTCCGGCGCAACGTGCCGGCCGACTGGACCGAGACCGACACCCGCGCCGTAGACACCGCCCGCGTGCTGGCCGCGGACGCCGTCGAAAACTGCGGCAGCGGGCACCCGGGCACTGCGATGAGCCTGGCGCCGCTGGCGTACACGCTGTTCCAGCGCACGATGCGGCACGACCCGGCCGACCCGGAGTGGCCCGCCCGCGACCGGTTCGTCCTCTCCGCCGGCCACTCCAGCCTGACCCTGTACATCCAGCTGTACCTGGCCGGCTTCGGCCTTGAGCTGGAAGACCTCGAGCAGCTGCGCCGCTGGGGCTCCAAGACCCCGGGCCACCCGGAGTACCGGCACACCAAGGGCGTCGAGACCACCACCGGCCCGCTGGGCCAGGGCCTCGCGAACGGCGTCGGCATGGCGATGGCAGCGCGGCGCGAGCGCGGCCTGCTGGACCCGGACGCCCCCGCCGGCGAGAGCATCTTCGACCACCACATCTACGTGATCGCCTCCGACGGCGACATCGAAGAGGGCGTCACTTCCGAGGCGTCGTCCATCGCGGGCCGCCAGCAGCTGGGCAACCTGATCGTCTTCTACGACGACAACAAGATCTCCATCGAGGACGACACCAACATCGCGCTGTCCGAGGACGTCGCGAAGCGGTACGAGGCCTACGGCTGGCACGTGCAGACCGTCGAGGGCGGCGAGGACGTCGTCGCGATCGAAGCGGCCATCAAGGCGGCGCAGGCCGAGACCGAGCGGCCGTCGTTCATCCAGCTGCGCACGATCATCGGCTACCCGGCCCCGACGAAGATGAACACCGGCAAGGCGCACGGCGCGGCGCTGGGCGCGGAAGAGGTCGCGGGCGTCAAGAAGGCGCTCGGCTTCGACCCGGAGAAGAACTTCGACGTCGACGAGGCCGTGCTCGCGCACACCCGCCAGGCGATCGAGCGCGGCGAGAAGCAGCGCGCCGAGTGGCAGGAGCGCTTCGAGGCGTGGGCCGCGGCGAACCCGGAGCGCAAGAAGCTGGCCGACCGGCTGTCGACCCGCACGCTGCCCGAGGGCTTCGCGGACAACCTGCCGACCTGGGAGCCCGACGCCAAGGGCATCGCCACCCGCAAGGCCTCCGGCGAGGTGCTCAACGCGCTGGCCGAGCCGCTGCCCGAGCTGTGGGGCGGTTCCGCGGACCTCGCGGAGAGCAACAACACCACCATGAAGGGCGCCGACTCGTTCGGCCCGGCCGAGGCCGGCACCGACATGTGGAAGACCAACCCGTACGGCCGCACGCTGCACTTCGGCATCCGCGAGCACGCGATGGGCTCGATCCTCAACGGCATCGCGCTGCACGGCGGCACCCGCCCGTACGGCGCGACGTTCCTCACCTTCTCCGACTACATGCGCCCGCCGGTCCGGCTCGCCGCGCTGATGAAGGCGCCGGTCATCTACGTGTGGACGCACGACTCGATCGGCCTCGGCGAGGACGGCCCGACGCACCAGCCGATCGAACAGGTCGCCGCGCTGCGCGCGATCCCGGGCCTCAACGTCGTCCGCCCGGCGGACGCCAACGAGACCGCGTACGCGTGGAAGGCCGTGCTTGAGGACGTGCACCACCCGTCCGGCTTCGCGCTGACCCGGCAGAACGTGCCGGTGCTCGAGGGCACGAACGCCGAGGGCGTCAAGAAGGGCGGCTACGTGCTGGCCGAGGCGTCCAACGGCACCCCGGAGGTCGTGCTGATCGCGACCGGTTCCGAGGTGCAGCTGGCCGTCGAGGCGCGCAAGACCCTCGAGGCCGACGGCATCCCGACCAGCGTGGTCTCCATGCCGTGTGTCGAGTGGTTCGACGCGCAGGACCAGGACTACAAGGACGCCGTCCTGCCGCCGACGGTCAAGGCCCGCGTTTCGGTCGAGGCCGGGATCGCGATGCCGTGGCAGCGCTTCACCGGCGACGCCGGCGAGAACGTGTCGATCGAGCACTACGGAGCCTCGGCCGACGCCGCGACGCTGTTCCGCGAGTTCGGCTTCACCGCCGAGGCCGTGGTCGACGCCGCCCGCCGTTCGATCGCCAACACCAAGAACTGAATTGAAGGGAGTGCACTCATGACTGACCGACTCGCGCAGCTGTCCGAAGCAGGCGTCTCGATCTGGCTGGACGACCTTTCGCGGGAACGCCTGAACTCGGGCAACCTCGCCGGGCTCATCCGCGACAAGCACGTCGTCGGCGTGACCACCAACCCGACGATCTTCGCGAACGCGCTGTCGAAGGGCGCCGCCTACGACGAGCAGGTCAACGACCTCGCCGCGCGCGGCGCGGACCTCGACGGCACCGTCCGGGAGCTGACCACCACCGACGTGCGCAACGCCGCGGACCTGTTCCGCGACGTGTACAACGCCACGAACGGCGTCGACGGCCGCGTGTCCATCGAGGTGGACCCGCGCCTGGCGAAGGACACCGACAAGACGGTGGCCGAGGCCAAGGACCTGTGGAAGACCGTCGACCGGCCGAACGTGATGATCAAGATCCCGGCCACCGAAGAGGGCCTGCCCGCGATCACCGCGACGCTCGCCGAGGGCATCAGCGTCAACGTCACGCTGATCTTCTCCGTCGAGCGCTACGAGGCCGTCATCAAGGCCTTCTTCGCCGGTCTCGAGCAGGCGAAGGCCAACGGCCACGACCTCAAGGGCATCCACTCGGTCGCGTCGTTCTTCGTGTCCCGTGTGGACAGTGAGGTCGACAAGCGGCTGAACGCGATCGGCACCGACGAGGCCAAGGCGCTGCTGGGCGAGGCGGCCATCGCCAACGCGCGGCTCGCGTACGCGGCCTTCGAGAAGCTGTTCGCCACGGACCAGTGGAAGGCGCTGGCCGAGGCCGGTGCGAACGCGCAGCGTCCGCTGTGGGCCTCCACCGGCGTGAAGGACCCGGCCTACTCCGACACCCGGTACGTCGACCAGCTCGTGGTCAAGGACGTCGTGAACACGATGCCCGAGAAGACCATGGACTCGGTCGCCGACCACGCCGAGATCACCGGCGACACGGTTTCCGGAAAGGGCGAGCAGGCGCAGGCGATCTTCGACAAGCTGTCCGCGGCGGGCATCGACGTGCCCGACGTGTTCCTGACGCTGGAGACCGAGGGCGTCGAGAAGTTCGAGAAGTCCTGGCAGGAACTGCTGGACACGGTGACCGGGCAGCTGAACAAAGCGAGGGGCTGAACCAGAGACCATGAGCGGGGACGAAACCGGCGTCGTGATCGTCGACGCCGAACTGGCAGAAAAGGCAGCGCCGCTGGCGCAGCGGCTGGCCGCCGACGGCGCCGCTGCCAAGCTCGCCGCCAAGGACTCCACGCTGTGGGGTCCGGACGCCGAGTCCGAAGCGTCGATCCGATTGTCCTGGACGACGTTGCACAAGTCGTCGCGTCCGTTGATCGGGGAAATCGAAGCGCTGCGCGCGGAACTGCGCAGCGAGGGCGTGGACCGCGTGGTGCTCGCCGGCATGGGCGGCTCGTCGCTCGCGCCGGAGGTCATCACCGCCACCGCCGGCGTCCCGCTCACGGTTCTCGACACGACCGACCCCGGCCAGGTGGCCGACGCGCTCGCGGGCGACCTCGAGCGCACCGTCATCGTGGTGTCGTCGAAATCCGGCGGCACTGTCGAGACGGACAGCCACCGCCGGATTTTCGCCAAGGCGTTCGCGGATGCCGGGATCGACGCGGCGCGACGGATCGTCGTCGTCACCGATCCCGGCTCCCCGTTCTCCGAACTGGCGGAGAAAGAGGGCTACCGCAAGACCTTTCTGGCGGATCCGCACGTCGGCGGCCGCTACTCCGCGCTGACCGCGTTCGGCCTCGTGCCGGCCGGTCTCGCGGGCGCGGACGTCGCGCGGCTGCTCGACCAGGCCGCCTCCGTGGCGGAAACGCTCGCCGAGGACACCGCCGAGAACCCGGCCGTGCAGCTCGCGGCGGCTTGGGGCGCAGCGCACGAAGCGGGCGCGGAGAAGGTGGTGCTGGCCGACACCGGTTCCGGCATCAAGGGATTCCCGGACTGGGCGGAGCAGCTGATCGCCGAGTCCACCGGCAAGCTCGGCACCGGACTGCTGCCGGTGGCCGTCGAAGGCCCGGACGCGCCCGGGTTCGCCGACCACGGCAAGGACGCGACCGCCGTCGCGATCGGCGCTGCGGAAGGCGCGGCGCAGATTTCGGTGACCGGCCCGCTCGGCGCGCAGTTCCTGTTGTGGGAGTTCGCGACCGCGCTCGTCGGACGGCTGATCGGGATCAACCCGTTCGACCAGCCTGATGTGGAAGCGGCCAAGAAGGCGGCGCGTGCGCTGCTGGACGACCCGGAGAAGCTGAAGGGCGGCGAAGAACCGGCCACTGTGGACGGTGCCGTCGAAGTCTTTGGCAGCGAAGGCGTTTCGACTGACGGCAAGCTCGCCGACGTGCTGCGCGCGTTCTTCGGTTCGGTGGCTGATGGCGGCTACATCGCCGTTCAGGCCTACCTCGACCGGCTGGACGACGCGTCGACTTCGTTGCTGCGCGGCGAAATCGCCAAGCGGACCGGCGTGCAGACCACGTTCGGCTGGGGCCCGCGGTTCCTGCACTCCACCGGGCAGTACCACAAGGGCGGCCACCAGAACGGCAGCTTCCTGCAGATCACCGGTGCCGTCGACGAAGACCTCTCGGTGCCGGACCGCCCGTACACGCTTGGGCAGCTTCAGCACGCGCAGGCGCTCGGCGACGGCCAGGTGCTCGCCGAGCACGGGCGTCCGGTGCTGCGGCTGCACCTGACCGACCGCGCCGCCGGGCTCGCCGAGCTCGTCCGGGCAGTGCAGGAGGCCGCTCAGTGACCACCTGGCGCAACCCGCTGCGGGACCCCCGCGACAAGCGGCTGCCGCGGATCGCCGGGCCGTCGAGCCTGGTGATCTTCGGCGTCACCGGCGACCTGGCGCGCAAGAAGCTCATGCCCGCCATCTACGACCTCGCGCACCGCGGGCTGCTGCCCGCCGGGTTCTCGCTGGTCGGCTTCGCCCGCCGGGACTGGGAGCACCAGGACTTCGGCGAGCTGGTGCACGATTCGGTGCGGGAGCACGCGCGGACGCCGTTCAAGGAGTCGGTCTGGAACCGGCTCGCCGAAGGAATCCGGTTCGTCCAAGGCACTTTCGACGACGACGACGCCTTCGACCGGCTCGCGAAGACCGTGCGCGAACTGGACGAGGAACGCGGCACCGGCGGCAACACCGCGTTCTACCTCTCGATCCCGCCGGGCGCGTTCCCGGTGGTGACCAAGCAGCTGGCGCGCTCGGGCCTCGCGCAGGCCGACGAGAACACCTGGCGGCGCGTGGTCATCGAGAAGCCGTTCGGCCACGATCTCAAGAGCGCCAAGGAGCTCAACGCGATCGTGAACGACGTCTTCCCCGAGGAGTCGGTGTTCCGCATCGACCACTACCTCGGCAAGGAGACGGTGCAGAACATCCTGGCGCTGCGCTTCGCGAACCAGCTGTTCGAGCCGATCTGGAACGCCAACTTCATCGACCACGTGCAGATCACCATGGCCGAGGACATCGGTCTCGGCGGCCGCGCGGGGTACTACGACGGGATCGGCGCGGCGCGCGACGTCATCCAGAACCACCTGCTGCAGTTGCTCGCCTTCACCGCGATGGACGAGCCGCTGTCGTTCGAGCCGAAGGCGCTGCGCTCGGAGAAGGCCAAGGTGCTGGCGGCGACCAAGCCGATGCTGCCGCTGCACGAGACCACCGCGCGCGGGCAGTACGCGGGCGGCTGGCAGGGCGGCACCAAGGTGCCGGGGCTGTTGCAGGAAGCCGGGTTCGCGAAGGACTCGACCACCGAGACGTACGCCGCGGTGACGCTGGAGGTGCAGAACCGCCGCTGGGCGGGCGTGCCGTTCTACCTGCGCACCGGAAAGCGGCTCGGCCGGCGCGTCACCGAGATCGCGGTCGTGTTCAAGCGCGCGCCGCACCTGCCGTTCGACTCCACCTCCACCGAGGAGCTGGGGCAGAACGCGCTGGTCATCCGCGTGCAGCCGGACGAGGGCATCACGCTGCGGTTCGGGTCGAAGGTGCCGGGGACCACGATGGAGGTCCGCGACGTCACGATGGACTTCGGCTACGGCCACGCGTTCACCGAATCGTCGCCGGAGGCTTACGAGCGGCTGATCCTGGACGTGCTGCTGGGCGAGCCGTCGCTGTTCCCGGTGAACGAGGAAGTCGAGCTGTCGTGGGAAATCCTCGACCCGGTGCTGTCGCACTGGGCGAAGCTCGGCACCGCGCCGGAGCAGTATCCGCCGGGCAGCTGGGGACCCAAGTCCGCTGACGAGATGCTGGAGCGTACCGGCAGGCACTGGAGGCGTCCGTGATCATCGACCTGCCGTCGACCACGACGTCGGCGCTGAACAAGAAACTGGTGGAGATCCGCGAGCAGGGCGGCCAGGTCGCGCTCGGCCGGGTGCTGACGCTGGTGATCGTCGCGGACGACGACGCCAAGCTCGAGGACGCCATCGAGGCCGCGAACGACGCCAGCCGCGAACATCCGTCGCGGGTGATCGTCGTGGCGAAGGGCGCGCGCACGGCCGCGCCGCGCATAGACGGCCAGATCCGCGTCGGCGGCGACGCCGGCGCGAGCGAGGTCATCGTGCTGCGACTGTACGGTCCGCTGGCCGCGCAGGGGCAGAGCGCTGTCGTGCCGCTGCTGCTGCCGGACGCGCCGATCGTCACCTGGTGGCCCGGGGCCGGTCCGAAGGCTCCGGCGGAGGACCCGCTCGGCCAGCTCGCGCAGCGGCGGATCACCGACTCGGCCGCGGAAAAGAGCCCCATAAGGTCTCTCACCACGCGTGCGAAGTCCTATGTGGAGGGTGACACCGACCTGGCGTGGACCCGGCTGACCCGCTGGCGGGCGCAGCTGGTGTCGGCGCTGGACCTGCCGCCGTACGAGAAGATCACGAGCGCGACGGTGACCGGCGAGGCGGATTCGCCGTCCACCGAACTGCTCGCGGGCTGGCTCGCCGAGTACCTCAAGGCACCGGTGCACCGGGTCAAGAGCTCGAGCGCGCAGGGCATCATCTCGGTGAAGCTGGAGCGGAAATCGGGCGCGGTGGAGCTGACGCGGCCGGACGGGCGGGTCGGCACGCTGACCCAGCCGGGCCAGCCGACCCGGCGGATCGCGTTGCAGCGGCGCAGCAATCCCGAGTGCCTCGTGGAGGAACTGCGGCGGCTCGACCCGGACGAGATCTACGAGGCGGCCCTGCACGGGCTGCACAAGATCGCCGCGTCCAACGGGTCGAAACCCGCTGCCGCCAAGGCTCCGGCCAAACCCGCGGCTGCGAAGCCGAAGGCGGCCCGCAAGACCGCGGAAAAGAGCACGTCATGAGCCGGACCGAGGTCGTCGTCTACGAAAACGCGGACCTGCTCGCCGCGGCCGCCGCGGCCCGCCTGGTGACGCGGATCGTCGACGTGCAGGCAGCCCGGGGCGCGGCGTCGGTGGTGCTCACCGGCGGCGGCACCGGCATCGCCGTGCTGCGGGAACTGCGGGAGTCGAGCGCGCGGGACGCGATCGACTGGTCGCGGTTGGACATCTACTGGGGCGACGAACGGTTCGTCCCGGCGGATTCGGACGAGCGCAACGAGAAGGGCGCGCGCGAAGCTCTGCTCGACCACGTGCCGCTGGCTCCCGAGCGAGTGCACGCGATGGCCCCGTCGGACGGCGAATTCGGCGACGACGTCGACGCGGCCGCCGAGGCCTACGCGAAGGTCCTCTCCGACGCGGCGGGCCCCGGTGCCGACGTGCCGGAGTTCGACATCATGCTGCTGGGCCTCGGCGGCGAGGGCCACACGGCGTCGCTGTTCCCGGAAACCGCCGAGGTGCGCGAAACCCAGCGCTCGGTGGTCCCGGTCCGCGACTGCCCGAAGCCCCCGCCGACCCGCGTGTCGCTCACGCTGCCCGCCATCCGCCGCGCCCGCGAGGTGTGGCTGATGACGGCGGGCACGGCCAAGGCGGACGCGGTCGCGCAGGCACTGGCCGGTGCGCCAGAGACGCAGATCCCCGTCTCGGGTGCCCGTGGCTACCGGCGGACGCTGTGGCTCCTGGACCGCGAGGCGGCCGGGAAGCTGACGAAGGTGTACGAGCCGCCGGCCGAGTAGGTTTATCCGGGAAGGGCTCCTCGCGCGTTGGCGCGGGGAGCCTTTTTCGTTGCGCGGTAAGGGAGAAGCGGGGGCGCTGGGTGTCGTGAGTGCGTATCCCGGGCCCAGCGTCGCGATCAGCGGCGGCACCCGCAGCACCGCGACGATCAGCCCGTTGACCAA
>NZ_JBSFNS010000125.1:0-21110 GCF_053587275.1 Amycolatopsis sp. NPDC003676 | reverse complement strand
GCCGTGGTCCGTGAGGGGAACCCTGAGGGAATCAGATTCCCTCAGGGTTCCCCTCACGGACTTTCCGCGCACCCGTACGCGGCGGCTACCGAAAACCGGTGGCTCGGGCGCGCGGCCGGGACGCAGAATGCGGGCGTGGCCGACCAGGGCAGTACCGCGCGGGCGACCGGGCTGAGCCTGGTCTCCTGGGTGCTGTTCGCGAGTTCCGGCCCGCTCGCCAAGGCGGTGCTGGACGCGGGCTGGAGCCCGGCGGCGGTCACCGCGGTGCGGATCGGGCTGGCCGCCGTCCTGCTGACGCCCGCTGTCGCGCTGCTGCGGCCGCGAGCGTTGCGGTTTCGCAGCAATGAACTGTGGTTGCCGCTCGGCTACGGACTCCTCGGCGTCGCAGGCGTGCAACTGTTCTTTTTCGTTGCGGTGTCGAGGATTCCGGTCGCGGTGGCGATGGTGCTGGTGAACCTGTCGCCGGTGCTGGTCGCGCTGTGGGTGCGCGTCGTCCGGCGAACGCGGCTGCCCGTGGTGGTATGGCTGGGAATCGCGCTCGCGATCGCCGGGCTGGTGCTGATCGCCGGGCTCGGGCCTGGCGCGCGGCTGGACTTCCTTGGCGTCGCGGCGGGATTGGCGTCGGCAGTCTGTTCCGCCGGATACTTCCTGCTCGGCGAACGCGGTGCGCGGCGGCACGATCCGCTCGGGATGACCGCCTCGGGGCTGGCGATCGGGGCGGTGGCGACAATCGCCGTGAGTCCATTGTGGACCACGCAAATCTCATCCACGCCGGTGGCACTAGGCGATACGGCGATCCCGGTCTGGCTGGCCTTGCTGATCCTGGCCGTCTTCGGCACCGTGCTGCCGTACCTGGCCGGACTGCACGCGTTGAGCGGCTTGCCGGTCGCGTTGGCCGGAGTACTGGCGCTGGCCGAACCCTTGGTCGCTGCTCTGCTCGCGTGGCTGTTGCTGGGCCAGGCGCTGGGCCCGGTGCAGCTGATCGGAGTGGCGGTGCTGCTCGGCGGCGGAACGCTGGCGCAGACCGGAAAGCTTGCTCCGCAGCCGAAACCGACTGCGGGGCAAGCGAATCCGGTTACATCTTCGCGGCGCCGGCTTTGATGGCCTCGCGGATCCGGGAGTACGTGCCGCAGCGGCAGACGTTGCGGATCTCGTCCAGGTCGGCGTCGTTGATCTCGCGGCCCTTCGCCTTGGCCTCCTTGACCTTCGCGACCGCCGCCATGATCTGGCCGGGCTGGCAGTAGCCGCACTGCGCGACGTCGTTCTCCAGCCAGGCCTCCTGCATCGGGTGCAGGTCGGCCTTCACCGTGTCCGGCAGGCCCTCGATCGTGGTGATCTCGTCGGTGGCCTTGATGTCGGCCACACGCACCGAACACGGGTTGAACGCCTTGCCGTTGAAGTGCGACGTGCAGGCCTTGCACACGTTGATGCCGCAGCCGTACTTCGGCCCGCGGACGCCGAGGACGTCGCGCAGGACCCACAGCAGCCGCACATTGTCGTCGACGTCGACGGACACCGGCTTCCCGTTGAGGATGAAGGTGTGCTTGCTCATCGTGCTCCTCAGTAGGTGTGGCTCAGGCCGTCGGTCGGCGATTCGGGAACGGGCGGGACGAACGACTTGACCTCGAAGCCGATCGGGTCGTCGTGGTTGATCGGGAACCGCTTCGGGACCTTCCCGGTCGCGCGGGCGTACGCGCACGCGACTGCCGCGACGGAACAGGCCACGCCCGCTTCGCCCGCGCCGCCAGGCTGCTCCCCGTTGGACGGCATCGCGATCGCGGTGAAGTCCTGCGGGATGTTCCACTGCCGGGTGTAGAAGTAGTTGTCCCAGCTGGCTTCCAGGAAGTGCCCGTCCTTCAGGTGGACACTGCTGGTCAGCGCGAGCGCCAGGCCGTCGGCGAAACCGCCCATGATCTGCGCCTCGAGACCGCGCGGGTTGATCACCAGCCCGGCGTCGAGCGCGATGACCGCCTTCGTGACGCGCGGACCGGCGACGCCGTCGCGGATCTTGCGGTTCACCGTTTCCGGGCGGCAGTCGATTTCCACGAGGCAGGCGCTGGCGCCCTTGTATTCCTTGTGGATCGCGATGCCCTGCGCGGTGCCCGGGGCCATCTTCTTGCCCCAGCCGCCGACCTCGGCGACTTTGCGCAGAACGCCCTTCACCTTGTCGTTCTTGAGGAATTCCATGCGGAAGTCGTACGGGTCCTTGCCCATCGCCTTCGCGAGCATGTCGACGACCAGTTCGTTGGCGCAGCCGACGTCGGGCGAGTAGACGTTGCGCATCGACCCGGTGTTGAACCGCTGGTCGGTTTCGGTGAGCGTCTGGTCGACGACGCCGAAGTTGTACGGCATTTCCTGGCTCAGCACGAAAACCGCCTCGGCGACGCCGAGGTTGCCCAGTCCGGTCGGGAGTTTCGTGGCGACCGAGGTGAGCATTTCGCCGAGCCCGTGCCGGAACGACGTCTCGACCGAGGTGTGCCGCTGCTCGAAGGTGAGCACGTTCCCGGCGAGCACGGTGGCCCGGATCCGCGACGTCGCCATCGGGTGCAGCCGGCCTTGGCGCGGCTCGTCGGCGCGGTGCCACATCAGCCGCACCGGCTTGCCGAACGCCTTCGACGCCTGCGCCGCTTCGACGGCGTGGTTGCCGAACAGCTTGTGGCCGAAGGAACCGCCGCCGGTGACGACGTGGCACTTCACCTTGCCCTGCGGCAATCCGACCGCCTGCGCGACCTCGCCCTGGGTGACGATCGGCGACTTCAGCCCGGCCCAGATCTCCGCGCTGCCCTCGCGGACGTCGGCGACCGCGCAGTACGGTTCCAGCGCGGCGCTCGAGCGGAACATGAACTCGAAGTCCGCCTCGACCGTCTTGGTCAGCACCGGAACCTTCGGCACCGCAAGGGGAAGCTCGGCGCGGCGCAGGTTGGCGAGCACCGATTCGTCGTCCTGGCCCTCGACACTGCCGGGGCCCCAGTCGACCTGCAGCGCGCGCACGCCGTCGATGCACTGGCCGAACGTCTCCGCGCGAACCGCGACCCCGGTCGGGATGATCGCGATGTCGGTGACGCCGGGCAGCTTCAGCACGTCGGCCTTGTTGCGGACGGCCTTCGGCGTGCCGTTGAGCGTCGGCGGGCGGCAGATCATCGTCGGCAGCGCGCCGGGGATGTCCAGGTCCATCGCGAACTGCTTCTTGCCCGTCACGATGTCGCGGGCGTCGAGGCGGGTCTGCGGCTTGCCGAGCACCTTGAAGTCGCTGGAGCCCTTGAGCTTGCTCGGGTCCAGCTGCACCTGCTTGGTGGTGCTGGACGCGGCCTTCGTCGCCAGTTCGCCGTACGTCGCGGTCTTGCCGTTCGGCGCGGTGACGACGCCGCCCTTGACGATGAACCGCTCGGCGGTGCCGCCGAGCAGGATCGCCGCCGCTTCGAGCAGCTGCTGTTTGGCGATCGCGGCGGCGACGCGGATCGGCGTGTAGGTCGAGACCGTGGTGTTCGACCCGCCGGTGAGCTGGTTGAACAGCAGTTCCGGACGCGCCGGGGCGAGCGTGACGTGCACCTTCTCGACCGGCAGGTCCAGTTCCTCGGCGATGATCATCGCGGTCGAGGTGGTGATGCCCTGGCCGACTTCGGCGCGCGGGATCTCGAACGAGGCGCTGCCGTCCTTGTTGATGGTGACGGTGATCAGCTGCGACGTCGGGAGCCCGGCGTCGGTGAGCGCGTCATTGAGGTCGTACAGCTCGGGCGGCTGCGGAGCGGAGGGGACGGCGGCCGCGGCGGGGGTGGAGAGCCCGACGTCCGCGGCGACGACGAGGGTCCCGGCCGCGACGACGTAACCGAGGAATCCACGCCGGGAAAAGCCCCCGCGCTCCTTCCCGGTGTCCGGCTCGGAGTGACTGAGAGTCACGCTGGTTCCCCTTTCGAGGTAAGGACCGCGTGCCGGAACGCAGCACGTGCACGCGGGTGGTGGTGGGGGACCACCTTGCCGGGTGAATCCGGGCTTGAGTGTTCAAGTTCTGTACAGCGGCAGCGGAGAGCGATGGTTATCCTGCTGCGCGTCACCAACGAAGGTGGAGATCCGCGTGAGCTCGATGACGTCCTCGCGCAGCGTGGTGCTGCGGGAACCGATCGCCCAGTCCTGGCGCCGTGCTTCGCTCGCCGGGGTGCGCCCCGAAACCGCGCTGCTCGGGCTGCGGTCCGCGGAGGTAGACCCGGCCAGCAAGCTGCTCGCGGCGGCCGCGCCGGTGCTGGAGGACCTCGACGAGCGGCTCGCCGGCACCGCGATGTCCACAGTGCTCGTCGACCACGACGGCAGGCTCGTGCACCGGTGGAGCGCCGACCGCGCCGTCGAAGACTGTCTCGACCAGCTGGGCATCGGCGTCGGCACCTGCCTGCTGGAGGACGAGGTCGGGACCACCGGGCCGGGCACCGCACTGGAAACCCGGTCGAGCATCGTGGTGCACGGGGAAGAGCACTACGCCGAGGCGCTGCGCGGGTTCAGCTGTTACGGGCACCCGATTTTCCACCCGGTCACGCGGCGGCTGGAGGGCGCGCTCGACATCACGCTGCTGGCCGCCGAGGCGAATCCGCTGCTCGCGCCGCTGGTCGCGAAGGCCGTCGAGGAGATCGAACGGCAGCTGCTGGAGGGCAGCCGGGTGTCGGAACGGTCGCTGCTGGCCGCGTTCCAGGCGACGTCGCGCCCGACCCGCCCCGTGGTCGCGATCGGCCCGGACCTGTTGCTGTGCAACCAAGCCGCGGCCGACCTGCTGGAAGGCGCGGACGTCGCGCTGCTGTGGAACCTCGCGGGCGACGCGAGCCGACCGTCCGAAATGGAGACCGAACTGCGCTCCGGCCAGCGCGCGCGAGTCCGAGCCGAACCGGTCGCCGGCGCCCGCGGCGGAGTGCTGGTGGAGATCCGCCCGCTGAACGCCGCCGAGGCCCGGCCGACGCGACGTCGTGCTGCTGTCGTCCCCGGACACGTCCACATCTCGGGCCCGCCCGGAACCGGCCGCACCACCGAAGCGCGGCTGCGGGTGCCCGAGGAACCGTGCACCACGCTGACCGGGTCGGAAGCAGTCCTCGGCGGCTCGGCAGCCTGGGCCGCGCAGTTTTCCGCCGCCGTCGAGGCTGGTTCCGGCAGCATCTGCGTCGACGGCGCGGATCTGCTCCCCGCCGAACTGGTCGACCTGGTCGCCACTCATGCCGCCCGCGGGGTCGGCCCCCACCTCGTGCTGACCACCGGCCCGCGCGAGGGACTGGCTGGCCCGGAGCGGGCGCTGATCGCGTCGTGCGCGGAGAACGTCGAACTCCTGCCGCTGGCGCACCGACCGGACTTTCCCGAGGTCGCGACGCGAATGCTCGCCGAACTCGGGGCCGCGCGGACGCACAACATCACGCCGGGCGCGCTGCGGATCCTCGGCTCGTACGACTGGCCGGGGAACCTGCCTGAACTGCGCGGCGTGCTGAGCCAGGCGATCCGCAAGCGTTCTGTGGGCGCGATCGGGCCCGGGGATTTGCCGCCTGCGCTGGTCGCGGATGCTTCGGGGCACGAGCTGGCGCCCATCGAGCGTGCTGAGCGGAACGCGATCGTGGCGGCGCTGCGGTCGGCCGGCGGGAACAAGGTGCGGGCGGCTAGTACGTTGGGGATCTCGCGGACGACGTTGTACGCGCGGATGCGGGCTTTGCGGGTGCCGGGCTAGTCGGCCGGGTTGTTGGCGGTGGGTCAGCGGTAGTCGGCCGGTGCTTGCCCGGTCCACCGGCGAAACGCTCGTCGAAATGCGCTGGCCTCGGGAAAAGCCAGCTTCTCGATCGATTCGTCACCCCGGCTGAGACTGCGGCCGAAAACCAGCTCATAATGCGGCGCGTGGTCCGGTTTCGGCCGCGGCAGGCGGAGTTCTCGCAGGTCGATGCGTTGTCCGGGGAGCCAGCCGAGCAGTCGGTGCACGACCATGGCGACCAGTTCGGCGGCGACGCGCTCGGGGTCGCCGAGGCGGCGGACGTCGATCTCGACCTCGACCAGCGGTTCTGCTGCGCGGGTTGTGATGGCGGGCAGGCCGGGTGGGACGTGCGTGGCTTCTTCCAGCGGATCTGTCGCACGGATCGCGGCGGCGGGCAGGCCGGGCGGGACGTGCGCGGCGTCGGCCAGTGGTTCTGCCGCACGGATCGCGACGGCGGGCATGCCGGGCAGGACGTGCGTGGCTTCTTCCAAGCGGTGCAGGGCGGTCCGCAGGTCGGGCGCGGGGGCGACCGACCGGACTACCAGCCGGAATAGTCCGCGCGGGGCTCGCGGGCCGAGGGCGAAGAGTTCGTCGTCGGTCTGGAGCCACAGTTCGCGGGTCAGTTCGGAGACCTGCCGACGGGCGACGTCGGTACGGTCCGGCGGGATGCCGAGGCGGTGAAGCAGTGCGGGGACGTCGAGGTTCCGGCGTTCGCCGATCCGCGCCAGCCGCTGGGCCAAGGCGTCCAGAACCGCCGGATGGTCCACGCTTCAAGGCTAGCTGGTGGTTAACGGGCGGCCTCGCGCAGTTTTCTACCCGATCGAGTGACGCGGCTCGGTCGGGATCCGCGCGCCGAGCAGCCGTTCGGTCTCCGTCCAGAGCCACGCGCCCAGCTCCGGATCGCGGCTCGTCGTCACCGGCTGTTGCACTTCCGCGTGGGCGGTCCGATGCGGTCCGAGGTACTCGCCGCCGCGCAGTTCCGGCGACGCGACCGCGGCCACGACCGGCCGGGCCGCCTGATCCTTGCCCTGCGCGATCCCGCGGAACAGCGCGCGAGCCGCCCGCGCGCCGGGCCGCCCGAGCGTGAGTGCGTCGATTGCCCCACCGGGGTGGACAACAACCGACTGCACTGGGATCTCACCAAGCCGCCGTTGAAGTTCGAAGCCGAAGATCTCCACCGCGTGCGCGTAAACCGCCGCGCGGCCCCGTGTTTCCGGCCGGCCGAGGACCAGCACCCGCGCACCGAGTTCGGCGAGCTGTGCGGCGGCGAAGGAACCGATCCCGGAGGTGGCCCCGGTGATCGCGACGGTCCTGGCCGTCGATGCACTCGGGTTGTACTTCTTTCGACACCGCTCGGACGCTACGTTCGCCGCCGACGTCCGCACTAGGGCCTGGCGAGCGGATTTCGGGACCGTCCCGCGCATTCCACAAAGGACTCACGGCTATCGGGCGACACCTGGTCATCACTGGTGACGGGATCCGCAACCCATTCTCGGCGACCGGCTCGCGGCCGAAGCGGTCGAGCGGATCGACTACGACTGGGCGAAGCTCGACAAGCCGTCGATCGTCCGCAGCCGCGCCGCGGTCGCGTTGCGGGCGCGGCAGTTCGATACGTGGGCGGCGGATTTCCTGCAGGAGCACCCGGAAGCGACGGTTCTGCAGCTGGCCTGCGGGATGGACAGCCGCGCGTTCCGGCTCGATCCGCCGTCCGGCGCGCGGTGGTTCGACGTCGACCTGCCGGATGTCGTCGCGCTTCGCCGGAAGCTGTACTCGGACAGCGACAGCTACCGGATGCTCGCCGCGTCGGTGACCGATTCCGGGTGGCTGGAAGAGATTCCGGCCGAGCGGCCGGCGCTGATCCTCGCCGAGGGCTTGCTGATGTATCTGCGGGAGGCTCAGGTATCTCAGGTGCTGCGCCGGCTGACCGGACATTTCCCGTCCGGTGCGCTGATCTTCGACGGCGTGTCCGTTTCGACCGCCCGAGTCACCCAGCTGCTGAAGAAACTTCTGCCGCCGCGCTGGTATCCCTACCCGGCCTACTGGACAGCGATCCGGGACGAGTCCGATATCTCACGCTGGAATCCTGATCTGCGGCCGCGGGGGTCGGAAGCGGTGCTGAAGGCCTACGACCAGGTTCCGGATCCCCGGTTGCGCCGGTTCTACCGGCTGGCGAGCCGATTCCGCTGGACCCGCGACTTCCTGCGGGTGTTTCGCGCCGAATTCTGAATGGTTTCCCGCGGTCGGGATTTTCTGACAAAGACATGTCTGGACCAGTCCGTTGACATGGTTGTCATCGCGGGCTGACCATGGTCTCGTCGCCGGAGCGCACGCCGGTTCCGGATTCGCATCGCTCGCCTGAACGGGTTCCGTCCGCTTTGCCGTGCCGGAGGAAGCTGCCATGCTGCTTCGTCGATTTCTCGCTGCCCTAGTGCTCGCGGCCGCTGCGTTGCCGACGCCGTCCGCCGAAGCGGTACCGCTCGGCCAGGCGGTGCGGATCATGCCGCTCGGCGATTCCATCACCGCCGGGGCGGGCAGTGCCACTGTGTCGTCCTATCGCGCTCCACTGTGGACAATGCTCGCCGGAGAATCCCGTTACTCGCCGCGGTTTGTCGGTACCCAAACCAACGGGAGTTTGCCGGATCCGGCGAACGAGGGCCACAGCGGCTACACGATCGACCAGATCACCGCGGGCATCGACGGCTGGCTCGCGTTCGACCGGCCCGACGTCGTGCTGCTGCACCTCGGGATCAACGACCTCGACCGCGGCATCGACGTGGCCAACGCGCCAGCCCGGCTGCACACGTTGCTCGACCGGATTTACGCCGATCGGCCGAACGTCACCGTCCTTTTGCTGGGTTTGATCCCGACGTCGGCAGGGTCGGAAAGCCGGGTCGCGGCGTTCAATTCCGTCGTGCGTGGCTTCGAGGCCGAAGAAGCTCAAGCCGGGAACCGATTCCGCTACGTCGAGCCGCCGGCGCTCACTTCGGGGGAAATGGTCGACCACCTGCATCCGAACAATGCCGGGTACCGGCGGATGGCGGAAAACTTCTCCGGCGCGCTCGCCCGCGCGTACACCGAGGGCCTGTTCGCCGGGCAACCGCCGCTCGGCGCGGGAACTGAATCCGGCGGTACCGGAAAGGTTCGCTGGGCCGATTTCGACGGTGACGGCCGTGCGGATTACCTGACTGTCGCACAGAACGGCACGGTCAGCGTTTATCTGAATCGCGGCGGCGACGGTCACGGTGGGTGGCAGCCGCTCGGGCACATCGCCACTGGGCTCACCACGGATCCGGCACGAGTGCGGTTCGCCGATTTCGACGGCGACGGTCGCGCCGACTACCTGCTGCTCGAGCCGAGCGGCGCGGTGGTCGGCTACCTCAACCGAGGCGGGGACGGACACGGCGGCTGGCAACCAGTGGGCCAGGTCGCGACCGGCACCACCGCCGATCCGAGCCGCGTGTGGTTCGCGGACTTCGACGGCGACGGTCGCGCCGACTACCTGACCATCGGGCAGAACGGCGCGGTCACCGCCTATCTCAACCGCGGCGGCGACGGTCGCGGCGGCTGGCTCGGCCGAGGCCAGGTCGCGGGTGGCACGACCGCTGACATGAGCAGCGTGCGCTTCGCCGACCTCGACGGCGACGGCCGGGTGGACTACGTAACGATCGCGCCGAGCGGTCCGGTCAACGCGTTCTTCAATCGCGGCGGCGACGAGCAAGGCGGCTGGTATTCGCGAGGTCAGGTGGCTACCGGTGTCACCACGGATTCCAGCTCCGTCGCCTTCGCTGATTTCACCGGTGGCGGCAATGCCGACTACCTTCTCGCCGACAAATCCACCAACGCTGCTTCCGGCTATTCCTGGGAAGGCGGCGACGGACACGGCAGCTGGATCGACCGCGGCCGGATCGCCAGCGGCGTGCCGATCAGCTGAATAAACCCCGATTGAAAAGGACGCGCGATGAAAGTTCGAGCGAGAGTGAGCTGCGCGCTGGCGACGGCCGTGACCGTCGCCGGATTATGCGCCGGGCCAGCACAAGCGGCCGTACCAAATGCGGCAGCCGATCCAGCAAGCCTGGTGAACCCGTTCATTGGAACCACCAATCAAGCCAACGATTTCCCCGGCGCGGACGCCCCGTTCGGAATGGTCCAGTGGAGTCCGGACACGAACTCCCGGCCACCCGGAGGAGGCTATGAATACCATGACTCGACAATCACCGGCTTCAGTCTGACCCACATCGCGGGCCCGGGCTGCGGTGCGGCGGGCGACCTGCCGATTCTGCCGACCGTCGGCGGCGTGAACCCGTCCGCGAACGTGAACTTCCAGCACAGCAACGAATCCGCGTCCGCCGGGTACTACCGGGTCAAGCTTGACAACGGTGTCAACACCGAATTGACCGCCACCACGCGAAGCGGAATGGGCCGGTTCACCTTCCCGGCCGGAAACCAGTCGAACCTCGTGTTCAAAGTGGACGGAAGCCAGAACCGGCCCAGCAACGCGCAGTTCACCGCTGTGTCGAACACCGAGGTGCGCGGTCAGGTCACCAGCGGCGCGTTCTGCGGCGCGGCGAACAGCTACACCGTCTACTTCGACCTGCTCTTCGACCGTCCTTTCGCGAGCAGCGGCAGCCGTTCGGTCACCTTCGACACCTCCGGAAACCAGGTGGTACAGGCGAAAGTCGGCGTGAGCTACGTGTCGGCCGCCAACGCGGCAGCCAACCGGGCCGCGGAAAACCCTGGCTGGGACTTCGACGGCACTCGCGCCGCCGCCGCGCGGGCGTGGAACTACCAGCTCGGCAAGATCAAGATCACCGGCGGGACATCGGACCAGCAGACGATGTTCTACACCGCGCTGTACCATGCGCTGCTGCATCCCAACGTGATCAGCGACGTCAACCGCCAGTACCCGGGGTTCGACGGCAAACCGCACACAGTCGACGCGGGCCACGACGCGGTGTATGCCAACTACTCAGGTTGGGATATCTATCGCTCCCAAGCTCAGCTGGAAGCACTGCTGGCGCCGAAGGTCGCGTCCGATACCGCACAGTCCATGGTGGACGATTACCGGCAGACCGGGATCTTCCCCAAGTGGTCGGAAAACAACGGCGAGTCCTACGTGATGGTCGGCGACCCGGCTGCGGCCATCATCGCCGACTACTACGCCTTCGGCGCCCGCGACTTCGACACGGCCGACGCACTCAAGGGCCTCGTCGCCGAAGCGGCCAAGCCGAACAACAACCGTCCAGGTCTGAACTACCTCGACAGCCTCGGCTACCTACCGCACGACGGAAACTTCGGCTGCTGCAACGCTTACGGCCCCGCAGCGACCACTTTGGAATACAACACCGCAGACTTCGCCCTGTCCGCTTTCGCCGGCGCGCTCGGCGACACCGCCAACCAGCGCACGTACCGCAATCGCGCGCAGAGCTGGCGCAACCTGCTCAACCCGCAGTCCGGTTTCGTCCAGGCCCGCAACGCCGACGGCAACTGGCCGCTCGACTTCGACCCGACGAACGGGAAGAGCATGGTCGAGGGCACGTCGTTCATCTACACCGGCATGGTGCCGTTCGACCTGGCCGGACTGACCCGCGCCAAGGGCGGCCCGACGGTCATGAACCACTACCTGGACAACGTCCTGCGCACCTTCGACGGCAACGACGGTCTTGCCTGGATGGGCAACGAGCCCAGCATCGAACTGCCCTGGGAGTACGACTACACCGGCGCGCCGTACCGGACGCAGGAGACGGTCCGGGCAATCCAGGGCAAGATCTGGCGCGACACCCCGGACGGCCTCGGCGGCGGCAACGACGACCTCGGCACGATGAGCGCCTGGTATGTCTGGTCCGCGCTCGGCATGTTCCCGGAGACGCCCGGCACCGCCGATCTCGCGCTGGGCTCGCCGGTGTTCAACCAGGCCGTCATCGCGCTGCCGTCCGGCAAGACCCTCACCGTCAAGGGCAACGGCGCGGCGGACAACGCGCCGTACGTCCAGGACGCCTCGTGGAATGGCACGGCCTGGAACAAGGCGTACGCCCCGGATATCAGCAATGGCGGCACGCTCAGCTTCACTCTCGGCACCGCGGCGAACAAGGCCTGGGCCGCGGATCCGTCCGCCGCGCCGCCGTCCTATCCCGGAGACAGCCCGGCACCGGCGAGCCCGCGCGTCGGCCCGATCGTCGCCGGGGTGTCGTCGAGCCTGTGCATCGACAACGCGTTCTCGAAGGTCACGGACGGCAACCCGATCCAGCTTTACGGCTGCGATTCGACCTACGCGCAGGACTGGGTAATCGGCACCGACCACACGCTGCGCGTCCACGGCAAATGTCTCGACGCCGACAACTCCGGCACCACGAACGGCACCCGCATCCAGCTCTACACCTGCAACAACACCGGCGCCCAGCAGTGGGTCGAGGACAACGGCTCGCTGCGGAACCCGCACTCCGGCCTTTGCCTGGACGATCCGAACAGCAGCACCAAGGAGTTCACCCAGCTGCAGCTCTACACCTGCAACAACAGCTCGGCGCAGAAGTGGGCGCTGCCTCGCTGACCTGAGGCGGCGCCGCGGCCGCGGTGTCTGTCCCGGTCTCGGGGGCGGTACGTGAGGGGAACCCTGAGGAACTCTGATTCCCTCAGGGTTCCCCTCACGTACCTCAGCAAGTGGTCATGGGGGTAGATACCGGGCATTTCAGCGCGCGGCGTCCTTTGTGGACCGCCGCCTCGCGTGGGCGGTCCGGGCACTGCTTTGGCGACCGGCACAAGTCCCGGGCCGAATCTCTGGGCTCTCGTCCAAGGCTGCCGCGATCCGGCCGGATCGATACTGGCGCCCATCGACCCGCCGTGGTCGGGACACCGAGGTCCCGGAGGTTTTCCGCACATGACGCCGCCCCTGCCCCAGGCCGCGGACGAGGCGCTTCGCCAGGCCTGCCGCACCGCGTTGCACGACCAGTCCTTCGCCGCCGGGCTCTCGATGGCGGTCACCGGCCGCGACGGGATCCTCGCGTCCGGCGCGTTCGGACACGCCGATCTGGCCGCCGGCCAGCCGGCGACCGAGGACACCCTGTTCCAGATCGGCTCGATCTCCAAAGGCATGACCGCCGCGCTGCTGCTGCGGGCGCGCGACGCCGGGCTGATCGACCTGAACCGTCCGGTGACCGAGTACCTGCCGTGGTTCTCCGTCCGGTCCGCGCACACCCCGATCACCGTGCGCCATCTGCTGTCGCACACCGCCGGGATCGTCGCGGGCACGGACGTCTCCGGCGACTCCGCCTTCGAGGTCTGGGCGCTGCGCGACACCGAGGCCACGACGCCGCCGGGGACCTGGTTCCACTACTCGAACTCCGGTTACAAAGCGCTCGGGCTGGTGCTGGAACTGCTATACCAACGGCCGTACCAGGAACTTCTCGGCGACTTCCTGGCCGAACTGGGGATGTCGGCTGCCATGCCAGCGATCACTCATGAGATCCGGGCACGCAGTGCGGTGGGATATGAACCGCGCTATGACGACAGGGCCCCGGTCCGCGACGACGGCATCGTCCCGGCGACCTGGATCGAGACCGCTACGGCGGACGGCAGCGTCGTCTCGACCGCACGGGACATGACCGCGTGGTTGCGGCTGTTGATGAGCGGCGGATCGATGGTGGACGACCTTTGTACTCCGGCGATCCGGATGGAAGAGGAAGACTGTTCGTACGGCCTCGGTATGATGGTCGGCGAGTTCGGCGGTCGCCCGCACGTCTGGCACACCGGCGGCATGATCGGCTACTACGCCGCGATCGCGTGCGATGTGGACGCCGGGATCGGCGCCGTCGTGCTGGCTAACGGCAGGGGTCCGTGGCAGGAGACTGTCGTACACCTCATCGCCGCTACGCGTGCCGCGCTTGAGGGCGGTTCGGTGCCGGAATTCGTTCTGCCGGAACGGAAACACCCCGCGCAGCCGACTCCGGACGAGCCGCCCGCACACTGGGCCGAGGTCGTCGGGCATTACCGCTGCCACAACCCGTGGCTGTCCAATTTGCACGTCTACACCCACGACAACCGGCTGTGGGTGTCTATCACCGGCGGTCCGCCGGACGAACTGATCCCGCTCCCAGACGGGTCTTTCCGCGTCGGCGAAGACGAACGGCTCCCGGAGCGGCTGAAGTTCGACGTCGTCCTTAATGGAGTCGCGGTTCGCGCCGACTACTCCGGATGCCCGCTCTACCGCACCTTCACGCCCTAGGCGGCCCTTGATGAGAAACCGTTTCCGCCGCGCGGCAGCGGCACTGCTGGCCGTGGTGCTGGCCGCCGGCGGCGTCACCGCGTGCGGCCAGGCCGAGAGCGAGACCGCCGACGGCGGCGTCTTCCGCTTCGGCGCCAACCAGCCGATCGACTCGCTGAACCCGTTCGTTTCCGTGGTCAGCATGGCGTTTTCGGTATTCGAGCAGATCTATCCGACTCTGGTGCAGCTCGACCCGAACGACAAATACGTCCCCGAATTCGCTACCGGCTGGAGCACCTCCGAGGACGGCCAGACCTGGACTTTCCGCACTCACCCCGGAGCGAAATGGTCCGACGGCGAGCCGCTCACCGCCGCGGATGTCGCGTGGACGCTCAGCACCATCGCGAAGTTCCAGGACGGCCCGACCGCCGGTCTCGCCAACTACGTGGTCAACCTCGACAGCGCGACCGCACCCGACGCGAACACCGTGGTGCTGCACTACGCCAACCCGGTGTCGAATGTCCTCAGCAGACTGATGAGCGTCCCGATCCTGCCCCGGCACATCTGGCAGAAGTACGCCGAGGGCAAGGGCGACGCGCTGACCACGTTCCCGAACACCGCGCCCATCGTGTCCGGCGGACCGTTCGTCCTGGTCAAACACCAGCCGAAACAGGTCGCGCTGTTCAAACGGAATCCCGCGTACTACGGCCCGAAACCGCACATCGCCGGGTTCGGCATCCAGTTCTTCAGCACCGACGACGCGATGATCACCGCGTTGAAAAGCCATCAGCTCGACGCCGTGCAAAGCGTGCCAGCCACTTCAGTGGGCAATCTGGAGTCGTCCGGGTTCGAGGTGCTTTCGTCACCGGGCATGCGCTTCGACAGCATCACCGTCAACGCGAACCCGAAACAGCAAGGAGCGCACCGGGAATTGACGAACCCGCTGTTGCGCGAAGCTCTCGACCACGCGATCAACCGCGCCGAGATCGTGAAAACTTCACTGCTCGGCCACGGCAAACCGGGCGGTGCGGTGATCGCGCCCGGCACCGCGGACTGGACGGACAGCTCGATCAAACCGCCGACGTTCGACCTGGACCTGGCCAACCGGCTGCTCGACCAGGCCGGGTACCGGCGCGGCCCGGACGGCGTCCGGATCGCCGGCGACCATCCGATGGACTACCCGATCATCCTGCCCGAGGACACCTACAGCGGTGCCGGACTGCGCTCGTTCCAAATCATCCGCGGCGATTTCGAGCGGATCGGCGTCCGGCTCGAACCGCGGCTTCTCGACAACGCAGCGGCCAACGAAGCGGCCATGGCGAACAAATCGCAGGACTTCGCGATGACCATGTGGGGCTGGAGCGGCGGCACCAGCGATCCGGACGACACGCTCAACTACCTCACCTGCGCCAGCCAGGGCATCCTCAACGACACCGGCTATTGCAGCAAGGAATGGGACGACCTCTACGGCGAGCAGGGCGAGGCGATGGACCCCGCCGACCGGCGCGACGTCGTGAACCGGATGCAGCAGCTGGCGGCCCGCGAGCGTCCGCTGCTCGTGCTCGACTATCCGGACGCGATCGAGGCGCATTCGCCGTCTTGGACCGGCTTGACGCCGGTGGGCGGGGCCTCGTTCTCGTCGGAGTCGAAGCTCCCGCTGCTGTCCGTGCGAAAGGCGGGCTGATCCGATGCGCAGTCTCGACTATCTCCTCCGCCGCGGCGCTTTCACTGTGGTGACCATCTTTCTCACCGTCACCGCGAACTTCTTCCTCTTCCGGGTCCTGCCCGGCGACGCGGTGACGAACCTGTCCCGCGTACCGCACGCGACCCCGGAGTTGCAGCACGCATTGATGGTCCGCTTTGGACTCGACAAGTCCAAATGGGACCAATACCTGATCTACCTCAAAAACCTGCTGCACGGCGACCTAGGTGTGTCGTTCACCTACCAGCAGCCAGTGACCCACCTGCTGGTCGAGGATCTCAAGAACACCGTGCTGCTGGCCGGCGTCGGGACGCTCGGCGCGATCGTGCTCGGCATCCTGTCCGGCGTGATCGCGGCGTGGCGGCGCGACTCCGCGCTGGACCACCTCAACACCGGGCTCGCGACGCTGGCGTACTCGTTCCCGTCTCAATGGCTCGGGTTGGTATTGCTGATCCTGTTCGCTGGGATACTTCCGGCCGGCGGGATGTCGGACCTGTTCCTGTTCGACAGCCCGCCGTTCTGGCAGAACATCGGCGACGTGACGAGCCATATGGTGCTGCCGACGATCACGCTCATCCTCACCGCGTACGGCGGCTACACGCTGGTGGTGCGGTCCTCGATGCTGGAAACCCTCGGCGCGGACTATGTGCTCACCGCGCGCGCCAAAGGTCTTTCGGACCGGCGGGTGGTCTGGCAGCACGCGGTGCGGAACGCGATGCTGCCGATGGTCACGATGGTCGCGCTCGATCTCGGCTACGTCGTCGGCGGCGCGGTGCTGATCGAGGTGATCTTCAGCTGGCCGGGCATCGGCATGGCCACCTACACCGCGCTCAGCCAGCGCGATTACCCGATGGTGCAAGGCGGGTTCCTGCTCCTGACGGTGTCGGTGATCCTGCTGAACTTCCTCGCCGACCTGGTCTACTTCCGCCTTGATCGGAGAGTCAGCGCATGACCACTGTCGTCCCGGCCGAATTGCGCCGCACCGGTATCTTCCGGAAAGTGCTGCGGGAACACAAAACCGCGGTCGCCGGTCTCGTTATCCTCGGTCTTTTCGTGGTACTGGCCGTTGTTTCGCCGTACCTCGCGCCGTACAGCATCACCGAACGGTCCTGCGCGGTTTTCGAACCGCCGTCCGTGCACCATTGGCTCGGCTGCGACGACGGCGGCGTGGACATGCTGTCGCTGCTGATGCGCGGCGGGCAGACGTCACTCGTCGTCGGATTCGCCGCGACGCTCGTCGCGATGCTGCTCGGCGGCACGGTCGGGATCCTGTCCGGCTACTTCGGCGGCTGGGTCGACGCGGTCCTGATGCGGATCACCGACGTGCTGCTGGTGCTGCCGGATCTGGTGCTGGCCATGGTGATCGCCGCGGTGTGGGGGCCGAGTCTGTTCCACGTGATCCTCGTGATCGGCCTGCTGGAATGGACGACGACCGCGCGGATCGTGCGTGCGGAAGTGATGTCGCTGCGCGAACGGGCCTACGTAAAACGGGCGCGCGGACTCGGCGCGAGCAATACGCGGGTGATCGTGCGGCACATCCTTCCGCAAGCGGGGCCGCTGCTGATCGCCAACACCGTGCTGACCGTTTCGGTCGCGATTTACCTGGAGACTGCGTTGGCATTTCTCGGTTTGGAAGACCCGAGCGTCACGACTTGGGGCACGATCCTGGAACACGCCTTCGCCCGCACCGCGATCAGTTCCGGCGCTTGGTGGGCCATCGTGCCGGACGGATTCGTGATCGCCGCGGTGAGCATCGGTTGCTTCCTGCTGGGCCGGGCCATTGAGGACGCGCTGAACCCGCGGCTCAAGGTCTCGCATCTGTCCGGCCGTCGGTGGCGAGTGCGGGTACTGGCCGGAAGGGGAGCGGACGCCCGATGAACGTGGTGGAGTGCAAGGATTTGCACGTGTGGTTCGACCTGCCCGGCGGCGGTCAGGTGCATCCGGTGAACGGGGTGAGCTTCTCGCTGGCCCCGAGCGAACGGTACGGGCTGGTCGGCGAATCCGGCTGCGGGAAGTCGACGACCATCCTGGCGTTGCTGGGATTGCTGCCGCCGACCGCGACCGTGGCAGGGAGTGTTTCCATTGCCGGTACTGAGATATTAGCTGGCGGCGAGGAATCCGTGCGCGGGCATCGGTGGCGGGACATCGCGATGGTGTTTCAGGGCGCGATGAATGCGCTCAACCCGGTCAAGACAGTCGGCTGGCAGATCGCCGAACCGATGCTCTGCCACGGCATCGCGCGCCGGGCGAAAGCACGCGAACGAGCGCGTGAGCTGCTGGAGCTAGTTGGTATCCCAGCTGCGGCAGCTGATCGGTACCCGCACGAATTCTCCGGCGGCATGCGGCAGCGGTTGTCGATCGCGATGGCGCTGGCCTGCGAACCGAAGGTGCTGCTGGCGGACGAGCCGACCACTGCGCTCGACGTGATGGTGCAGGCGGAGATCCTGGAACTGCTGACCCGGCTGACCGACGAGCTTGGCATGGCACTCGTCCTGGTCACTCACGACCTGCCGTTGGTATCTCAATTCTGTCACCGTGCCGCGGTAATGTACGCCGGAAAGATGGTAGAAGAGGGCCCAGCGGATCAGCTGAGCTGGGAGTCGCGGCATCCCTACACGCGGCTGTTGTTCTCCGCCACGCCAGACCTCTACGGCGACGAACCGGTCGTCTCGATTCCGGGTGCTCCGCCGCGCCTTGACACCGAGATCGTCGGCTGTCCGTTCCGCCCTCGCTGCGATGTCCCGATGGACCGCTGCGCTGCCGAACTGCCGTTGCTGACCACGGCCGGTCCAGGGCATCGGGCAGCGTGTTTCCGTACCGAGAGCGTGGTGACGGCATGACCGAGGCGCTGCTGGCGGTCGACGACCTCTCGATCCACTACCCGATGCGCCGGGGTGTCGCAGGTGCGCTGGCCCGGCGTCCGCGCAGCGTCGTGCATGCCGTAGACGGCATCAGCTTCCAACTCGGACGCGGCGAGATGGTCGCCGTCGTCGGCGAGTCCGGCTGCGGGAAATCCACCACCGCGGCAGCGATCTGCGGCCTGATTCCGCCGACCGGCGGTACTGTCCGTTTGGAAGGCAACGCGATTACCGGGCTTTCGGAACGCCGGCTGCGTTCCGTCCGGAGGCGGGTCCAGATGATCTACCAGGACCCGTACGAATCGCTCGACCCGCTCTGCCGGGTTCGCGACATCCTCGCCGAGCCAATGCTGATCCACGGCATCGGCCAGTCCAAAGCGGACCGGAACGCACTTGCCGCGGATGCCCTGGAACGCAGCGGCCTCTCACCAGCGGACGCGTTCCTAGACCGCTACCCGCACGAACTGTCCGGCGGCCAACGGCAACGCGTCGCCATCGCTGCCGCACTGGTGCTCAATCCGGACGTCCTGCTCGCCGACGAGCCAGTGTCCATGCTGGACGTTTCGGTACGCGCCGGTGTGCTGTCCCTTTTGGACACCCTGCGGAAGGATCAGGACACCGCGATCCTGATGATCACGCACGACCTGTCCACGGCCGCGCATTTCGCCGACCGGATCGTGGTGATGTACCTGGGCCGGGTCGTCGAGCAGGGACCGGCGCGGGAGGTCGTGCACAACCCGCAACACCCCTATACGAAGGCCCTGCTGTCGGCAGTCCCGCGACGCGACCGGTCGCAGCAGATGAAACCGCAGCTGCTGACCGGCGAGACGCCGAACCCGGTCGACATCCCGCCCGGCTGCCGGTTCCGGTCGCGCTGCCCGGTCGGCACCGCCGACTGCGAACGCACCGACCCGCCGCTGGTCACGATCGGCAGCCACGAAACCGCATGTCTGCACGTCTGATTCCGCCCCGCGCGCCCAAGGAAAGGACCACGATGCCCGCCGACTTCGTTCTCCGAGGTGGCTCAGTACTCGACGGCACCGGAACCGCCGCCCGCCGCGCGGACGTCGCGATCACGGGGGACCGGATCGAGGCGGTCGGCGACATCCGGGACGCCGACGCCCCGGTGCTGGACGCCGAGGGTTGCGTGGTGGCACCGGGATTCATCAACGTGCTCAGCCACGCGTACGAAACCCTCCAGCTGGATCCGCGCGGACTGTCCGACATATATCAAGGCATCACCACTGAGATCTTCGGCGAAGGCCGCTCGATGGGCCCGGTCACCGGCCGGATGACCGACCTCGTCGCCGCCGAGCCGCCGCTGTTCGGCATGCGCACCAGCTGGCCCCGGCTCGACGACTTCCTGACCGACCTCAGCGGTGCGGGGCTGAACATCGGCAGCTTCGTCGGCGCGGAGAACCTCCGAATGCCTCTCGCAGGCAACGAAGACCGCCCGCTCACCGACGACGAGCTGACCGCCGCGTGCGCGTTGCTGGACGAGGAACTGGCGGCGGGCGCACTCGGCGTGGGCTCCGCGCTGATCTACGCACCGGGCAGCTACGCGTCCACCGAGGAGCTGATCGCGTACGCACGAGTGCTGGCGAAGCACGACGCGCTGTACATCTCGCACATCCGCGGCGAGTCGGACCGTTTGGTGGATTCGGTCGACGAGCTGATCCGGATCGCCCGGGAATCGTCTGCGCGAGCAGAGATATATCACCTGAAGGCATCGGGACAACAGAACTGGCCGTTGATGTCCACTGTGCTTGACCGGGTCGAGCAGGCGCGCGCGGACGGTCTCGGCATCACTGCGGACATCTACCCGTACGACGCTGGCTCGACGTTCCTCTCTGCCTTCATCCCGCCGCGCTTCCACGAAGGCGGCGAGCTTGCCGCGCGGCTCGCCAACCCCTCGATCCGTGAGGAAATCAAAGCGGCCATCCTCGAACCTGGGCAAGACTGGGAGAACCTGTACCTCGGATCCGGTGGCGCGGAAGGAATCCTGCTGCTGGGCGTCGGCTCCGCTTCGATAACGCCGGGCCAGACCCTCGCCGAGGCCAGCCGTGGCGGCGACCCGCTCGACACCTTGCTGGACCTTGTCGCGGCGGAGCCGAATCTGATGGTCGCCGAGTTCACCGCGTCGGAGGCGGATACACGACGCGCACTGAAACAGCCGTGGGTCTCGGTGTGCACAGACTCGGAGGCGATCGCGGCGGAGGCACCGTTCACGGATACGTCCATCCATCCCCGGGCGTACGGTGCCTTCGCTCGGGTGCTTGGGCCGTGGGTGCGGGAAGGCGTGCTGCCGCTGGAAGAAGCGGTGCGGCGGATGACAAGCCTGCCCGCCGCGAACCTGCGCCTGGTCGACCGAGGCGTGCTGCGGCCGGGTGCGTTCGCTGACGTGACGGTGTTCGATCCGGCGGCGGTGCAGGACAACGCGACCTATGTGGACCCGCACCGATACGCCGACGGGATGCGGCACGTGCTGGTGAACGGCCAGCCCGCGTTGCGAGACGGCAAGCCGACCGGGGTGCTGGCCGGGCGAGCGGTGCGGCGAACAGGTCCTGGCGAGCCCGCCGATGAAGGGCGCGGACCTCGCGGGCGAGGTCTCCACGGACAACCCGTATGTCGTTGCGGCGCAAGGCGAAC
>NZ_JBSFNS010000124.1:0-21332 GCF_053587275.1 Amycolatopsis sp. NPDC003676 | reverse complement strand
GGTGCTTGTCAAGGCGGGAAAGATGCCTTGACAAGCACCCCCAGACCGTCAGCACACTCAAGCTTCGGGGTGCCCCACGCACGCCAGGGCGCAATGTCGCCGCCAGGCGACGAGCCGACCCCCTTACTCAGGAACCGTAAGCAACCCCCGGTCATAAGCAATCGCCACAGCCTCAGCCCGCCGACTAGCCCCCAACTTCGCCATCACCCGCGAAAGATGCACGCTTACCGTCTTCTCGGAGATGTACAGCTCCTCCCCCACCTGCCGGTTGGTCCGGCCGAGCGCGACGCGCTCCAGCACGTCCCGCTCCCGGTCGGTCAAGGGGTTCAGCTGCGGTCGGGCAGGCACAGCCTCGACACCGGACAACTCCACCCGAGCCCGATGCGCCACATCCCGCACCGCGTCCCGCAACGGAACGGCGTCAAGCTTCACCGCGACCGAATGCGCCGCCTCCAACGCCTCCGCCGCCCCAGCCCGTCCGGCGGCCAGCAGCGCCTCCCCCTGCCGCCAACGACAGACCGCCTGTTCGTAGATCGCACCGTAGGAATACGCCTCGGCTGCTTCCGCCCACAGGTCTGGATCCGCCGGACCTTCCAACGCAGACGCGGCAGCCTCCATCCTCGCCAGCCAGGCCCGCCCCTCCGGCCCCATAGTCCCGGAGCGCGGATGCCCCTCAGCAGCACACCGCCGCCCATGCGCCAAAAGCCGACGGCCGATCGCCACAAAGCCGTCCGCCGCAGCTTGGTCCCCCTTGGCCCGGGCCTCAGCAGCCAACGCGGCAGCGGACGGAATCGCCAGCGCCACGATCCGAATCCCGCCCAGCAGCGCGGACTCGGCCTTCTCCAGCCACTGCACCAACTCGTCGGTGATCCGCAACGCCTCGGAATGCTCTCCGCGCCAAGCAGCCAGCTCGATCGCCGCATCCCCGGCCGCCATCGCGATCTGCAGATCCGCCATCCACTGCTGCCGAAGACCGGGCAACGCCTTGGCCGCGTCCGCGAACCGCCCGCGCCCCACCAGGAACAGCACCCAGTTGGCCAAAATTCGAGCAGCGACCGCGCTGGACACGCCTCGTCGCGCGCGCCCGGCAGCGTCCTCCTTCGGCCAATCCCCGCTCAGATAACGCAAGTAGAGCAGCCGGGCCCGCAACTCCAGCCCGTACGTGCTCCAGGTAAGCCCGGTTTCCTCAGCCCGCGCGACTCCCCGCGCGGCGTGCGCGAGCGCGAGATCCATCTCGGCTTGGTCGTCGTAGCTGAGGGCGAGGAAGTACATCGCGCGGATCTCGACGTTCAACGCACCCGCGTCGTGCGCCTTCTGTTCGGCTTCCCGCAAGCGCTCGCGGGCCTCATCGGCATCGCCCGCGCTGTCGGCCAACGTGCCGAGCGTGACGAGCGCCGACGCCTCGGCCCCGACCGCACCAACGGCGCGCGCGTCCGCGACCGCGGTATGCGCGCTGGCCAACGCCTCGGTGTGCTGGTCGCGCAGCCGCTGGAACCCGGCCCGCGAAGCCAGCACCCACGCCCGCGCACCGCTGGGTTCCCGCTCGGCGACCAGCTCCCAAGCGCGCTCGATCGCCTGGACCGCCTCGTCGAATGTGCCTTCCAGCGTGAGCAGCGTTTCGGCCAGCCGACGCCAGACCTTCGCCGAATGCTCGGGCGACGCGTCCGGCTTGAGCACTTCGGTGGCTGACCGCGCGTACGCCACCGCACGCTCCGGCTCGCCGGAAGTGCCGGCGAAGTACGAGGCCTCGCTGAGCAGCTTCAACTCGTCGACGCCGTCGGGACGGTTTTCCGGAGCCACGGCGTCCCAAATGGACTGTGCTTGTTCGATGTGCCGCAACGCCGCGCCGGGCGCGCCGAGCTTTTCCGCTTCGTCCGCGGCGCGGAGCAACGCCGAGAGGGCTGTGTCGAAGTCCCGGCTTTCCAGGCTGTGGAAGGCCAGCTTCGCGTCGTGGCCGCGGCCTTGCGGCATGGACTTGATCCGCGCCGCGTATCCGGCGTGCATCCGCGTGCGCTCGCCGGGCAGCAGGTCCGCGTAGACCGCTTCCTGCAGCAAAGCGTGCCGGAAAGTGTAGAAACCGCCCTCGATGACGAGGACGTGGTGCTGCACGGCTTCCCGCAGCGCCTCGTCCAGCTCCAGGTCGCCGATGCCCGCGACTTGCGCGAGCGCGGCGTGCGAGACCGATTCGTTGGCGACCGAGATGACCCGGAGGACCCGGCGCGTCTCGGCGGGAAAACGTTCGAGCCGAGCCAGAAGGACCTCGGCGAGCCCGGCGGGAAGATCTTGGCAGTCTGCTCCCGTAGCAAGGAGTTCCTCGACGAAGAACGGATTGCCCTCGGACCGTTCGGCGATGTCCGCGACTACGTCCGGCGACAGCGGTTCTTCAGCCAGCGCCGCGACGAACGCGCGCGCGTCGGCCGGTCCGAACGGGGCCAGCGCGACCTGTTCGACGGTGTTCAGCCGGACCAGTTCGGACAGCAGACCGCGCAGCGGATGCCTGCGGTGGACGTCCTCCTCGCGATAGCTGCCGACGACCAGCAGCCGCTGCGCGCGCAGGCGGCTGAGCAGGAAGGACAACAGGTTGCGGGTGGAGGAATCCGCCCAGTGCAGGTCTTCGAGCAGGACGACCACCGGCTGCTCCTGGCCGACCTCGGTCAGCACCCCCAGTACCGCGTCGAACAGCTGGAGCTGGCCCAGGTCCTGCTCGGGCCGCACCCGGCGGACGCCCTCGCGCTCCCCTTCGGACACCTGCCCGTGGTCGCTGGTCGCGGCAGGCTGCGGATCGCCGCCTTGCGGCAGCAGCATCCCCAGCGCGGACCGCGCCCGCACCGCCGCCGCAACCGCGGGATCGGCCGACGACCCCAGCGGAGCCAGTGCCTCGGCGAACGGCAGGTAGGGCAGACCGCCGTCGCGCACGTCGATGCACCGGCCGGTGAGCACGAGCCCGCCGCAACCGGCGACGTGCTCCCCGAGCGCGGTCAGCAGCCGGGTTTTGCCGACCCCGGCATCGCCCGCGATGAGCACCGCACCTGCTTCTCCGCGTTCTGCGCGCGCGAAGGCCGCTCGCAGCCGCCGCATCTCCTGCGTGCGGGCGACGAGCGGAATACCGGAACCGAGACGAGGCACGAGATGCATTCTCACCTACACCCCCGACAGTTCCGACATGGATTTCCTCGTGGCGGCCGGTTCGGCCAGTGATCTCCGTCCGATCGGCGGACGAAGGAAGCTTCGGGCGGCGCGGCGCGTCGGCCCAGGCGGTGCTCCGGGAACCGATCGGCGGGCGGGCCGCGGCAAGTCTCTGGCGGGCAGGGGCCTCGGTTGACTCGCTGCGGTGCTTCGCGGCGGAAAGCACCGCCGCGACCTCGCTGCGCGCGAGGCCTGGCACGCGATCCTGAAGTCCAATGGCAGGAACTTAAGGCGTCGCTCGGGGTGGGGTTGAGGGGGGTCTGTGCAGGCCGTAGCGGCTGGCGGGCGGGGGAGTTTCTTGCCGAGGGGCCGGTGCGGGCGACGGAGGCTGGGTGTCGTCTGTGAGGGGAACCCTGAGGGAATCTGATTCCCTCAGGGTTCCCCTCACGTACCGGAAGACACGGTCATATGGGCATCAATCAGGCGTTTCGCCGGTGCAAGTGTCCTTTGTGGACGGGCAGCTGACTGAAGCAACGCAGCTTAAGTTCCCGACGTTGATCCTGAGGGAGCTTCGCGCTGGCGGGCGAAGCGGGCGGAATGTGTCCGGCGGGCGGAGCGGCCGCCCCGGAAACCGTGTTCCGGCCTGCCGCCCCGCCCGACCCCCTTACCGTCCCCGACCCGGGCCCGGGGCTCAAGCGCTATGTCGCGCCCGGGCCTCCGGTACCGTCGCCGTGCGCCTTTGCTGGCGGGGCACCTCGACATTCGTGATGCGGTGTGCGCGCACCCAGCGGACGACGCGGTTGCCGCGGCTCAGGCGGGCCTGGCGGGCGGCGCGGCGCAGTTCGGCCATGCGGTAGTCCACCTCGGCGCGGGTGGCGTCCCAGTTGTAGTCGCTCATCGGATTCTCCCCAGCGGGTCGTGGTTCCTTGACGAAGACCACTTTCGTGCTGAGGGCCCCTCCCGGACATCAGGTGATCGCCTACACCCGGACGCGAAAAGACCCCTTACCCGCGCTCTCGACTAAGGAAGTCCAGGTCGAGCGGGGTAAGGGGTCTCCGTGCAGCGATCAGCCGGGCGAACGGATCAAGCCTGCCCCTGGCCGCGCACCGCGTCCAGCAGCGCCTGCCAGCCGGCGGCGGGCAGGCGGAACGCTCCGCCTTCCGGGTCTTTCGAGTCGCGCACCGCGGCGCCGCCCGCGACGAAGGCGACCTCGACGCAGTCGTTGCCGCCGCCGCTGTAGCTGCTCTTGCGCCACTGGGCACCGGAAAGGTCGGCCATCATGGTCCCCACATCCTCACTGTCTCGGGTTGGTGTTCCTCGGTTCCTGAACCGCGGCGGCCTGTTCGGCGAACCGGCCGGCCGCGTCGGTGATCAGAGCCACCGAATCGTCCGGTTTCAGCGCTGCTGCGCGCAGGTGGTCGAACATCAGCGCGTAGCGCCGGACGTCGTCGGGCTGTTCGAGGTACAGGCCGCTGGAAGTGCTGTCGTCGACGTAGACCACGTCGGGATCGGCCTGCTCGGGGAAGCCCATGATGAGGAACGGTCCCTCCATGCCGGGGTGCGCCCCGGCTCCGAACGGCACCACCTGGACGGTCACGTTCGGCTTCTCGGCCATCGCGCTCATCCGGTACAGCTGTTCGGCCATCACCTCGGCGCTGTCGACCACGCGGTGCAGCACCGCCTCGTCGATCACCGCCCAGTACTCGACCGGCGGGTCGTCGGTCAGCAGCTGCTGGCGCGCCATCCGCGCGGCGACCCGGCGGCGGGTCTCGGACTCCTCGGCGTCCGGGCGCAGCGCGCGGATCACCGAGAACGCGTAGCGCTCGGTCTGCAGCAGCCCCGGAACCAGCAGCGCCTGGAACGCGCGCAGCGAACTCGCGTCCGCTTCGAGGCCGACGAAGGTGCCGGTGAAGACTTCGTTGTAGGCGTGCCACCAGCCGCGTTTGCGCGCTTCGCGCGCGAGCTGGACGAGCGCCTCCTGCTCGTCGCCAGTGATGCCGTACAGCGCGAGCATGTCCCTCGCGTCGCGCGGGGTGACGCCGACGTGGCCGGTCTCGATGCGGCTCACTTTGGACGCCGAGCACTCCAGCTTCTCGCCGACCTCGTCGATGGTGAGATCGGCGGCTTCGCGCAGCCTCCGCAGCTCGCTCGCGAGGCGCCGGCGGCGAACGGTCGGTCCCTGGCCTCTCGCCACGGCAGCACCTCCGGTCCGTATTGTTGCCCGCACTGCATATCTAACCAGGTGATCGACTTGTCAGTGGAGTAATAACACCGGGGAATTCCCGCTGTCGAGACGGGAGCCGCCGGTCACCGGTTCCGACCTGCATTGTGCAGAGTGCGCTTGTACTCTGGCATCCTGCGGGCCGAGACGCGAATCCAGCCGCGCCGACGGCCCTGAGCAGCGTAGACGACGGCCGTCCTCGGCTATTCGCGGACACCGCGGTAAAGCGGACGACCAGGTGTCCGGGGCCGCCCCCCGACCGGTCCCGGGCACCTTCCTTCGTCTCGCGGGTATTACTCAGACGTGTTTTCCCGCGCAATTTCGCCACGAGAGCGTGGCAGTTTCCGACGATTTCCTTGCAGACAGCCACTCAGAGTGGTCATCGATGGGGTGAACGTCCTTACCGGACCCGCAGCAGTCCTTCTTGGACCACGGTCGCGACGTGCAAGCCGTCGCGGGTGAAGAACCGTCCGGTGGCCAGCCCGCGGGCACCCGAAGCGCTCGGGGACGTGCTGTCGTAAAGGAACCACTCGTCCGCCCGGAATGGACGGTGGAACCACAACGCGTGGTCGAGGCTCGCGCCGAGCACCTTGTCGACGTCCCAGTACACGCCGTGCCGCGCGAGCACCGAGTCCAGCAGCGTCATGTCCGAGGCGTAAGTGAGCACGCAGACGTGCAGGAGCTGGTTGTCGGACAGGGTTCCGTCGGCCCGCATCCAGACGCGGTGACGCGTCGGGCGTTCGCCGGTGGAGCGGGTGATCCACGGCGGCTCGCCGATGTAGCGGATGTCGATCGGCCGCGGGCGTTCGGCGTGGCGCAGGCCGTATCCGGCGGTGAGCTCGGGGAAGGTCGGCAGCGACTCCGGGGCGGGCACGTCGTCCGGCATCGGCTCGGCGTGGTCGATGCCCGGCTCGTCCTTCTGGAACGACGCGGACAGCGAGAAAATCGCCTTGCCGTGCTGGACCGCGACCACGCGCCGGGTGGTGAACGAGCGGCCGTCGCGGATGCGGTCCACTTCGTACACGATCGGGACGCTCGGGTCGCCGCCGCGGATGAAGTACGCGTGCAGCGAATGGACCCGCCGCTCCTCCGGGACGGTCCGGCCCGCCGCGACGAGCGCCTGCCCGGCGACCTGCCCGCCGAACACGCGCACCGGCGAGTGCGCGGGCGAAACGCCGCGGTAGATGTTCTCTTCGATCTTCTCCAGGTCCAGCAGCGCGACGAGCTTGTCCAGCACCGGCTGCCCGCCGCCACCGGTGCTCGTGTCGAGTCCGGTGGCGGCTTCCCTGGCCATCTCAGTCATGCCGGAACCCTATGCGGGAAGGGTTCCGCACGTCCCTTATGCGTGGTCGTCTTCACCGAGCCGGTGGACGTGGATCAGGTTGGTCGACCCGACGGTCCCGGGCGGGGAGCCCGCGACGATCACCACGAGGTCGCCGCGCTGGTACTTGCCCATTTCGAGCATCGCGTGGTCGACCTGCTGGATCATCTGGTCGGTGGAGTCCACCCGCGGCACGATCTGCGTCGTGGTGCCCCAGGTGAGCGCCAGCTGGCTGCGGACGCTCTGCTCCGGCGTGAACGCCATCAGCGGCAGCCGCGTGTGCAGCCGCGCGAGGCGGCGCACGGTGTCGCCGGACTGCGTGAACGCGACCAGCGCCTTGGCGTTGAGCCGCTCGCCGATGTCGCGGGCGGCGTAAGAGATCACGCCCCGCTTGGTGCGCGGCACGTGCGACAGCGGCGGCACGACCGGCGAATCCGTCTCGACAGCCTCGACGATCCGGCCCATGGTCTGGACCGTTTCGATCGGGTACCGGCCGACGCTCGTCTCGCCGGACAGCATCACCGCGTCCGCGCCGTCGAGGACCGCGTTCGCGACGTCGGACGCCTCGGCGCGGGTCGGGCGGGAGTTGTTGATCATCGACTCCAGCATCTGCGTGGCGACGATGACCGGCTTCGCGTTCTCGCGGCAGATCTGGATGGCGCGCTTCTGCACCAGCGGGACCTGCTCGAGCGGCAGTTCGACGCCGAGGTCGCCGCGGGCGACCATCACCGCGTCGAAGGCCAGCACGATGGCCTCGAGGTTGTAGACCGCCTCGGGCTTCTCGATCTTCGCGACGACCGGCAGCCGTCCCTTGCCCACGCGGTCCATGACCTGGTGCACGAGGTCGATGTCGGCGGGCGAGCGCACGAAGGACAGCGCGATGAAGTCGACGCCCAGCTGCAGCGCGAACTCCAGGTCCTCGATGTCCTTGTCGGACAGCGCGGGCACCGAGACGTCCATCCCGGGCAGCGACACGCCCTTGTTGTTGCTGACCGGGCCGCCCTCGGTCACCTCGCACACGACGTCCGGGCCCTCGACGTCCTTGACCACCAGGCCGACCTTGCCGTCGTCGACCAGCAGCCGGTCGCCCGGCTTGGCGTCCTTGGCGAGTCCCTTGTAGGTGGTCGAAACCCGGTCGTGGGTGCCGGCGACGTCCTCGACGGTGATCCGGACGACGTCCCCGGTGTGCCATTCCGCCGATCCGCTGGCGAACGTGCCCAGCCGGATCTTCGGTCCTTGCAGGTCGGCGAGGATCCCCACCGCCCGGCCACTTTCGGCGGCCGCGGACCGGACCAGGTCGTAGACCTGCTTATGGTCGCTGTGGCTGCCGTGGCTGAAGTTCATCCTCGCGACGTCCATCCCGGCGTCGACGAGTGCCCGCATCTTCTCCGGCGTGGAGGTCGCGGGACCCAATGTACAAACGATCTTCGCGCGTCGGCTCACGTCCGGAGAGCCTAGTCGCTCGGGCCGCTCCCGTCTGTACCGATCCCGAAGTTCCGGCCGCCGAACGCGGGAAGGATTCAGTTCCGGGCACCGGCGTGCGCTGGGCGACCGCGCCGCGCACGGGCACCCGGAATCACCCGAACGGGGGAGGACGGCCTCAGCGCCGCGGTTTCTCGCTCGGGCCTACGTGGTCGCGTGCCCATTCGTTGAATTTCCGCAGCTGACGCCACGATTTCCGCACCCGGTCGAAGGTCTCGCGCTCGTGCAGGAAGTCGTCCGGCTCCCAGACCCGGACGGCGTACACCGAACGGTGCCGCAGCAGGTCGAGGCGCGGATGGTCCTCGGCGAACCCGCGCGGTTTGGACTTCAGCCGGTCGCCGAGAATTTCCCAGCCCGCCTTGCGCAGGCTGGCCAGTATTTTCTCCAGCTCGGGCCCGTGCAGTTCGGTGTCGACCGCTGTGCGGTAGCGGGCCAGCTGGTCCGAGGCCAGGTGGAAGCAACCGCCCCCGACGCGCAGCCCGACCGGGCCTACCTCGACGTAATACGCTCCCCCGCCGCGGCCGGACTCGATCACGCCGCCGCAGTGCGTCTTGTACGGCGTCTTGTCCTTGGCGAACCGGACGTCGCGGTAGGGCCGGAACACCTTCGCCTCGCCGAAGCCCGCGCCGAACTCCGGCTCCAGCTCGGCCAGCAGCGCCTCCATCGGAGCCCGGACGTGCTCCTTGTAGATCGCCACGTTGTCGTCCCAGTAGGCCTTGGTGTTGTCCGCGAGCAGCCCGTCGTAGAACTCGACGGCGTGCTCCCCGAATCCGCTGAACTTCACCCACAGCACGATAAACCGGGGCACCGACAGAATCGGCGCCCCGGCCGCATCGGGGTCCTACTTGGCGAGTGCCGTGATCAGTTCGCCGTTCGAGGTGTCGCCGGACAGCTCCCAGAAGAAGGTGCCGCCGAGACCCTGCGACCTCGCGTACGACGTCTTGCCCGCGATGGTCGACGGGGTGTCGTAGCTCCACCAGTTGGAACCGCACTTGGCGTACGCGGTGCCCGCGACGGTCCCGGTCGCCGGGCAGCTCGTCTTGAGGATCTTGTAGTCCTCGATGCCCTGCTCGTACTTGCCGGGAGCCGGTCCGGTCGCGGTGCCGCCCGGCGCGCTCTGCGTGACGCCGGTCCAGCCGCGGCCGTAGAAACCGATGCCCAGCAACAGTTTCGAGGCCGGGACGCCCTTGGTCTTGAGCTTCTGGATGGCCGCATCCGAGTAGAAGCCCTGCGTCGGCAGGCCGTTGTACGACGTGAGCGGCGAGTGCGGCGCGGTCGGTCCTTGCGCGGCCCAGGCGCCGAAGAAGTCGTACGTCATCACGTTGTACCAGTCGACATACTGCGCGGCGCCCGCGTAATCGGTGGCGTCGAGCTTGCCGCCGTTGCTGCCGTCCGCGCTGATCGCGGCGGTGACGAGCTTCGACGAGCCGAACTTGCCCCGCACGGCCGCGAGCAGCTTCTTCAGCGCGTCGGGACCGCTGGTGTCACAGGTGAGGCCGCACGCGTTCGGGTACTCCCAGTCGAGGTCGATGCCGTCGAACAGCCCGGCCCACCGCTTGTCGTTGACGAGGTTGTAGCAGGAGTTCGCGAAGGCTTCCGGGTTCTTCGCGGCCTGCCCGAAGCCGCCGGACCAGGTCCAGCCGCCGAACGACCAGATGATCTTCAGCCCGGGATGCTTGGCCTTCAGCTTCTTGAGCTGGTTGAAACTGCCCGCGAGCGGCTGGTCCCAGGTGTCGGCGACGCCGTCGACGCTGCCTCCCGCGTCGTAGGTTTTCTGGTAGTCGGCCCACGCGTCGCCGATCGCGCAGCCGCCGCCGGTGACGTTGCCGAAGGCGAAGTTGATGTGCGTGAGCTTGTTCGCCGAGCCGGACGTCTCGATGTTCTTCACGTGGTAGTTGCGGTCGTAGATGCCCCAGTCGGTGAAGTAGCCGACCACTTTCCCGGCCGCGGCCTCGGTTCTCGCGGGGGCGGCCGTCGAAGCGGCGGGGACGAGCGCGGCCGCGGCGGCGAACGCCGCGGTCGCCAGGCCGGCCAGTGCCAGCAGGCGTTTTCTGCGCAAGCGAAGCATCGTTGCTCCCTTCAGGAGTCACCGTCGGTGACGAAGCGGTAACGGTGGGGACGAATGCACCGTAAGTGGACTAGACCACCAGGTCAATGGTTTAGACCATAAAACGGACATTCGGCGGTACTCGCATTCCTTGACAGGCATATGCCCCGCGAGGCAGATTTCCGGGGTGATGCAGACCTTCGACGTGCTGGCCGAACCCCGCCGCCGCGCGCTGCTGGACCTGCTGCTCGAGGGCGAGCGGTCGGTCGGCGAACTGGTGGCCGAACTGCGGCTCAGCCAGCCCGCCGTGTCCAAGCACCTGCGCGTGCTGCGCGAGGCGGGGCTGGTGACCGTGCGGGTGTCCGCGCAGCGCCGCTGCTACCGGCTGCGCGCCGAACCGCTGGCCGAAGTGGACGCGTGGCTCGCGCCCTACCGGCAGTTCTGGGCGGACCGGCTCGACGCGCTCGAACAGCGACTGGACGAAACCGAGTGAGGAGCACGCCGTGATCCGAGTGGACGGCCGGACCCTGCGGTGCGCCGACGTGGTCGCGGCGGCGCACACCGAAGGCCCGCTGGCGATCGACGTGTCCATCGCCGCGATGCGCGCGGCTGAGCATTCGTGGAAGCTGGCCGAGGACCTGAGCACCCGGCGAGTGGTTTACGGCCGCACCACCGGCGTCGGAGCGAACAAGGACGACGCGGTCGACGAGCCTGCCGAGCACGGTCTTCGCTTGCTGCGCAGCCACGCTGGCGGCAGCGGCGACCTCCTGCCGGACAGCCAGATCCGCGCGATGCTGCTGATCCGGCTCAACCAGCTGCTGACCGGCCGGTCCGGAATCAGCCCGGAGCTGATCAACGCACTCGCCGAAGCCGTGCGCACTGGTGCGTTGCCAGTGGTGCACCGACTGGGTGCCATCGGCACCGGCGATCTTGCCCCGCTCGCGGAAACCGCACTCGCGTTGGCCGGTGAACGCGCGTGGGCGATCGGCGCGGTGCCACCGGTTCCGGTGCATGCGGGCGACGCGTTGGCGTTCATGAGCAGCAACGCCGCGACACTCGCCGAAGCAACTCTCGCCGCGATGAGCCTCGACACGCTCACTCGCGCGAGCCACGCCGTCGCCGCGCTCACGTACGTGGCTCTCGACGGCAACCCCGAGGCGTACGCGACACCTGTGCACGAAGCACGTCCGCACGTCGGGCAGGTGGCTTGCGCGGCTGAGATGCGTCGGCTGTTGGGCATGCACGGCACGCCTAAACCGGGGCGTCGGCTTCAGGATCCCTTCGGGTTGCGGGCTTTTCCTCAAGTGCAAGGCCCTGCTTTGGACGCGATCCACTACTTGCGCGATGTGCTCGCCGTGGAGATCAATGCCAGCACGGAAAATCCGATGATCTCTACGGTGCACGGCGATGCTTACCACCATGCGCACTTCCACACCGCTTACGTCTCGACGGCGCTCGATCAAGCCCGCGCGACGGTGCATCAGGTGGCGGAGCTGTCCGTGGCTCGGTTGGGCGACTTGGTGGAACCGGAATTCACCGGGCTGCGGCCGTTTCTCGCCGTCGGGCCGCCGGGGAGTTCCGGGGTGATGATCCTGGAGTATGTCGCGCACGACGCGCTTACCGAACTTCGGCAGGCGGCTTTGCCTGCGACACTGGGGACCGCTGTGGTTTCGCGCGGGATTGAAGATCACGCGAGTTTTTCGACGCAGGCTGCGCGGGCAGCCACAGCGGCGGCGGCTGCTTATCGGCAGGTGCTGGCTTGCGAGCTGGTGGCTGCCGTGCGGGCGTTGCGGATCCGGAAGGCTGAGCTGGTGGATCTGCCCGTGCGAGCGGCTTTCGCGGCTGCGGTGGGGGTGTTGGACGAGCGGCTGGAGGATCGGCCGTTGACCGAGGACATCGCGAAAGCCGCTGGAGTTCTCGATGAACTGGCGCGGATCTGACTGACCACAGTGGACACTCGGCTCGGGCAAATGTACGTGAGGGGAACCCTGAGGGAATCTGATTCCCTCAGGGTTCCCCTCACGTACAGTCGGCTCACTCCGGAGACAAGGCGTCCCGCCGCAACGCCGTGAACAACTCCTCCGCCTGCCCCCGATCCCGAGCCGCGGCAGCACAGTCGCCCCGGCGCTGAGCCAAACCGGCGTGCGCAGCGCTCACCCGGGCAAGCAGATACGGCGAAGCCATCCGTTCGGCCAGCACGTGCGCTTCTCCGAGACTTTCTTCCGCCAAGGCAAGGGATCCGCACCGAAGAAAAGCAAGCCCCTGCACCCGAAAAGCATCCGTACGCGCAAGGATGTGATCGATGTGCTCAGTACAAGCCACCGCCTCCGCCGCAGTCTCCCCAGCAGCGACCGGATCGCCAGCAGCCAGTTGCGCCTCGGCCAGGAACGGCAGGGCGTCGGTCATCTGCCAGCTCCGCTCCCCCTGCATCGCGAGCAACGGCAGCAACCGGCGCACCCCTCGCTCAGGTCGCCCAGCACGCACGTCGTTCTCCGCCAGTTGCGCGGACGCGTTGCAGATGATGTCGGCATTGTCGCTTTCCCGCCCCAGCCGAATCACCTGAGTCAGATCGTCGGCTGCCGCAGTGAAGCGGCCGCAGGCTGACCACAGCGCGCCCCGGCCGATGAGGGCCATCGCGCCGCACATGGGCGATCTGCCGTGTCCCGCCAGTTCCAGTGCCTGGCTGAACCGTCGCAAAGCATCGCCCCAGCGGCCGACGTAGACCGCGCTCGCGCCGAGGTTGCAGACGGCTCGGCTGAGCAGTTCCCGGTCGCCTAGTTCCTCGGCCAATAAAAGGATCCGCTCGAATTGCCGGTCGGCTCGGGTTAGTTCGCCGCGGTAGTGGTGCAGCACGGCGACCCCGGTCAGTGCGCGGACGACGATCTCGCGGTCGCCGCACAGTTCCGCAGTGGCGGCGGCGGTGTGCAGATCGGTCAGGGCTTCGTCGTTGCGGCCTAGCAGCCGTAATGCCAGGCCCCGGCGCAGGTGTCCGCCCGAGAGGCCGTGCTCATCCCCCACCGCTTCGGCAGCGACGATCGCGGCGGTGGACACCTCGACGGACTCTCGATAGCGCGTGCTCTGGTAGAGATTGGCGGCGCGAGCCAGCCGCAACTGGACGGCCGATCCGCCGGGTCGGTCTTCGGTCAGCGTCGGCGCGATCCGCGCCAGTCCCTCGCGCGGGGTGCCGCGTTGGTAGTGCAGGTAGCCGATCCGGGCGATCACCAGGCGTTGCCGTTCCTCGTCGCCTTCCTTGCGGTACACCAAAAGCGCGCGTTCGGCGGCGGCGAGCGCGGCGTCGTAACGGCCAGCGGCGGCGAGTGCGTCCGCCCAGGCTTCAGCCGCTTCGGCGACAGCGGCCTGCGAACCGGTGCGGTCCAAGAGATCGACCAGCGCGCCCAGGTGCTGGGCGGCCGTGTCGTGGGCGGCTTGTCTGCTGGCTTTTTCCGCGGCGTGCCGCAAGGTTTGCGCGGCTCGTTCAGTGTCCTGCGCGTGCGTGTAGTGGTAAGCCGCAGCCGCGCCGCCCAATGCCTCGGCCAGTCTGCGGTGCAGTACATGTCGACGGCTTGGCGGCAGGTCTCCGTTCATCACCTCGGCGACCAGTTCGTGGGTCAGCCGCACGCCCTCGGCGTTTTCGTCCAGCAGCCGCGCGGTGTGCGCGGGTGCCAGCACTTCGGACAGTTCGGCCGGATCCAGCCCGGCAGCGGCGGCGAGGACGTCCGGGTCCATCCGCTGCTGCCCCACCGCCAGCAGCGTCAGCACTTCGGCGGTCCGTTCGGGCAGCGAACCGAGCTGACGCCGTACCGCGTGAGTGAGGCCCCACGGCAGTTCCGCGGGCGGTTTGCCGGATCTGCCCAGTACGTGTCCCAGTTGGACCAGGAACAACGGGAGACCGCCAGCCAGCCGGAGCACCCGTTCGCGCGCGGACTGTCCTACCTCGGTCCCGGCGCTGTGGTGCAACAGCATCGTCGCGTCGTCGTCCGCCAGCGGGGCCAGGGAGTGCTGGGTCAGCAAGCCTTTCCGGTACAAGTCGAGCAGAGTGTCGGCCAACGGCTCGGCGGCGGCGATCTCGGTGTCGCGGTAGGCGGCGAGGAATCGGACTCGATCCGGCCGGACGTCCTGGACCAGCGAAGCCAGCAGCGCGAGACCGTCCGGGCTAGCCCATTGGAGGTCGTCCAGAATCACGAGCACGCCATGTCGGCGCGCGAGCGTGTCGAGAAACCGGGCTGCTTCGGCGAACATCAGCCAGCGGGGCGGGGCCGGTTCGGCGGTGCGTTGTTCGGGCAGCAGGAATGACAGGCCGGGTCCGGTGGGATGCTCGGACGCGTGCCGGGCGAACGCCTCGGAGAGCGGCGCGTACGGCTCTCCGCCGTGCCGGGAGCACGCTGTGGAAAGCACCACCGTGCCGCGGGTCTCGGCCAACGTCGCAGCTTCGGCGAGCAGCCGGGTTTTGCCGATCCCGGTCTGTCCGGCGAAAACCAGAAACGGCTTGCCCGTGCCGGAAATGTGTTTGTCCAGCAAGGCGTGTTCCTCGACGCGGCCGATGAGATCCGGTGCCGGGCGAGGCGGCGGGACCGAGTTGTCCGGCGGACGCTGCCTGCCTCGCCGGGCGGCCGCGAGCAGTTCGGCACGGCCGTCTTCGGGCAGCGCGAGACCGTCGGCGAGCAGTTGCACGGTGACCCGCCGCGGATGCCGCTGCCCGCGTTCGAGATTCCCCACGCCGCGCGTGCTCAGCCCGCAGCGCTGCGCCAGTTGTTCCTGCGTCAGCCCGGCCGCCCGGCGCAACCGGACCAGCGTCCGGTCGAACGATTCCGTCGCGCCGTCCGGCATGTCCCGCACCTCCCGCCGCTCCATGGTCGCTCGCCCCGGGGCAGGCGAACATCCTCCGAAGGTCGGGTTCCTCCTCCCGGCACAACAGCCGGTTGTGCCGGTTGTTCCTGGTTCCGCCCGCCTCGGTGAAATCCAATGGCGGCACCGCTTTTCGCCCGTCTTCCGGGCAGCGGCGTACCAGGAAGGACGCGATGATGCGTGCAGGAACGACCTTGAGACGGCTGGCCGCCGCCGGTGCGGCGCTCGCGCTGGGGGCGGGGGTGGCGGCGACGTTCACCCCGGCCGCCGACGCCAGCCCGCAGCTGAGCCCGGCGTCGTGCGCCAACGCACCTGAGGGCTACGCGAAATGCCAGGCGGTGCAACTGGTTTCGTCAGGAGCCCGTCCGGCCAGCGCGATGAGCCCGACCGATCTGCAGAAGGCCTACGGCGTTGCCGGATTGAAGAGCGGCGGGACCACCGTCGCGATTGTCGATGCCTTCGACGACCCCGGCATCGAGAAGGACCTGAACGACTACCGGTCGCACTGGAACCTCGGCTCCTGCACCAAGGCGAACGGCTGCCTGACCGTGGTCGGCCAGGACGGCACGAGCACGCTTCCGTCCAAGACCGACTCGGGCTGGGCGACCGAGATGGCCATCGACGTCGACGCGGTCAGCGCGCTCTGCCCGGACTGCAAAATCCTGCTGGTGGAAGGCAACAGCAACGAGGACAGCGACCTCGCCGCGGCCGTCGACAGCGCGGTCCGGCTCGGCGCGAAGATCGTGTCCAACAGCTACGCCGACCACGAAAGCGCGATTCCCTCGGACGCCGAGCAGCACTACAACCACCCTGGCGTCGCCATCCTCGGCGCCACCGGCGACTGGGGCAGCGAAAGCGGCGCGCAGGCCGAATACCCGGCCACCTCGCCCGAGGTGGTGGCGGTCGGCGGCACCACGCTGACCGCGTCCGGCGGCGGCTACACCGAAACCGCCTGGAACAAGACGGGCAGCGGCTGTTCGAGCAAGTTCAGCAAGCCCGCGTTCCAGAACGGGATCAGCACCGCGTGCGACAATCGAGCCACTTCGGACATTTCAGCCGACGCGGATCCCAACAGCGGCATCACGATCTACGTCAACGGCCAGCAGTCGCAGTACGGCGGAACCAGCCTCGCCACCCCGATCGTCGCCGGCATCTGGGCGCTCGCCGGAACGCCGAAGGACGGCGACAACGCCGCGACCTACCCGTACGCGCACACCGGCGACTTCAACGACGTCACCTCAGGCAGCAACGGCAGTTGCGGGACCGTCATCTGCAACGCGGGCACCGGCTGGGACGGCCCGACCGGCCTCGGCACCCCGCACGGCGTCAACGGCCTCACCCCGGGCGGCGGCACCAACGGCAAGCTGAGCGTCAGCAACCCGGGCAACCAGAACAGCGTGGTGGGCAAGGCGGTTTCGCTGAAGGTCACCGCTTCCGGCGGCACCTCGCCCTACACGTACTCGGCGGACGGGCTCCCGGCCGGGCTGTCCATCGACGGCAAAACTGGCTCCATCACCGGCACGCCGAGCGCCGAGGGCACCAGCAAGGTCACCGTGACGGCCACCGATTCCGCCGGGGCGACCGCGCAGGCTCCGTTCACCTGGACCGTCACGACGGCCCCGGTGGGCAAGCTGACCGCGAAGTTCACCACCGACTACGACTACGGGTTCGGCGCCTTCGCGCACTTCACGATCACCAACGGCGGCGCGTCGGCGGCGAACGGCTGGACGCTGTCGTTCGACCTGGCGTCGAACGAGTCGCTGTCGAACACGAACCCGGGCACCGCGTCCGGATCGACCGGGCACGTCGTGATCACCGGCCAGGACACCATCCCGGCGGGCGGCAGCCTCACCGTGTCGCAGATCTACCAGGTGTCGGGCGGCTCGTTCACCGCTCCGGCCAACGTTTCCGTCTCCTGAGAATCTGACCGTCGCCGTGCCGCGTGCCCCGCGGCACGGCGGCTTTTCTCAGTCCACGCAGAACTCGTTGCCCTCGACGTCCTGCATCGGGATGCAGGACTCGTTCACGCCGTCCGACTCCAGCACCTGCACGATGGACGCGCCCAGCGCCACCAGCCGGTCGGCCTCGGCCTTCAGGGCCGCCAGCCGCTCCTCGCCCGCCAAGCCAGTGCCCACGCGCACGTCGAGGTGCACGCGGTTCTTCACCACGCGGCCTTCGGGCACGCGCTGGAAGTACAGCCGCGGCCCGACCCCGTTCGGATCGACGCAGGCCGCCCACGAGCCCTGCTCCTCGGGCGGCTGAGTGCGGTCGAACTCGGCCCAGTCGGCGAACCCTTCCGGCGGTGGCGGCGCGACGTATCCCAGCACCTCGCACCAGAAGCGGGCGACCCGCACGGGTTCCGCGCAATCGAAAGTGACCTGGAACTGCTTGACCGACCCCATGCGCTCACCTTACCGGCGGGCGGCGGCCAGCGCCGGATCCCGCCCGGCGGCGAGGTCGTCCGGGGCGAAAACCGGGACCTCGATATCCGGACTGATGCCGGTGCCGTCGTAGGTGCGGCCGTGCGGGTCGAGGTACTCCTCGTTCGGCAGTGCCACCTTCCAGCCTTGCTTCGGCAGCGTGCGCTCCAGCATGTCCGAGAAGGCGCCCTGAGTGGACTGTCCGATCAGGACTGGCCGCGGATGCCGGTTCAGCAGTGCTTGCAGGAAGGTCTCCCCCGCTGAGACGTCGAGGCTGCCGGTGAGCACCGTCAACGGACCGGTGTAGCGCGGTGCCGCGGCGGGCTGCACGAAGAACGGTTGCGCCGCGGTGAACCGCGCCGGATTGTCCGGATCGTTGCGGGCGCGTTTGGCGTAGGCGAAGTGCGGTGTGTCGGTCAGCCGCGCGGCGACCTGCAAGCCGAGCGGATCGTCCCCGCCACCGTTGACGCGCAGGTCGAGGATCAGGCCGCGGAGGTGGTGCACCCGGTCGGCAGTGAAGATCTGGTCCAGCGCTGTCGCCAGGACTTTGCTGCTCGCGGCGAAAGTGTCGGCGTAGTCGTGGAAACTGCTGATCCGCAGGTAACCGCGACCCTCTGGCAGATCGGCGTAGGCGATGGCTCCGCCGGCCCAGCGGTAGATCGGCGGCCGAAGTTGGGCATCGGCGACGGCCATCGCACGCGAACCGGTCGTTTTCAGATCCGGGGTGCCGGGCCGGGGCGACGAGCAATGCTGATCTCCCGCGAGCAAGCCGACATGAGCGTCGTGCAGCGGACGGATCAGTCCGCATAGGACGTCGAAGAGCCGCTCCGGGTGCGCGGCGATCTCGCGGCGGGCAGCATCTCCTTCGGACTTCCAGTCGACGCCTTTCGCTGGGAAAAACGGGTAGTTCTCGGCAAAGGTATGCCAGAAGACGTCGAACACGTCGGCAGCCGGGCGCTGGCATTCGGTCGGCAATCCACCGGGAACACGCCGCAACGACCGCACACCCAGGTTGTCGTCGAAACTCATCCTGCCCGCGCGGATGGTGACGACGGATCCCTCGTTGGTAGAAAACCTTGTGCCGTCGCCAGTTCCGGAAAGAGAGCCGGGCAAGCAGCTGACCTTGGTGACGTCGTAGGTCGTCAGTTTGCCGCCGGACACTTGGACCAATTGCCCGTACCCGTCCGTCCGCCACACACCGTCCACAGTGGAGTTCGGCACCACGGTGGCCGAGAGCATCGTCAAGCCCGCCAGGAAGATTCGCACGAGCCGAGGGTAGAAAAAAGCCGGGGGCGCGCGGAATACCGCACGCCCCCGGCACCGTGGTGGGGTTGCCCCTACCCGTGGCTCAGCCGAAGAAGACTTCGGCTTCCTGGTACCGCTCCAGCGGAACGGTCTTCAGTTCGGCGGTCGCCTCGGACAGCTTCACGCGGACGATGTCAGTGCCCTTGAGCGCCACCATCACGCCGAAGTCGCCGTCGGCGACCGCGTCCACCGCGTGCAGACCGAAGCGGGTCGCGAGCACCCGGTCGTACGCGGTCGGGGTGCCACCGCGCTGGACGTGGCCGAGCACGACCGCGCGCGATTCCTTGCCGGTGCGCTCGGTGATCTCGTCGGCGAGCCAGTTGCCGATGCCGCCGAGCCGGACGTGTCCGAAGGCGTCCTTCTCGCCGGTCAGCAGCTTCTCCTCGCCGCCCTCGGGCAGCGCGCCCTCGGCCACGACGATGATCGGCGCGTACTCCTTCTCGAAGCGCTGCTCGACCCACTGCACGACCTGGTCGACGGAGAACTGCCGCTCCGGCACCAGGATCACGCTCGCGCCGCCGGCGAGGCCGGAGTGCAGCGCGATCCAGCCCGCGTGCCGCCCCATGACCTCGATGACGAGCGCGCGGTGGTGCGATTCGGCCGTGGTGTGCAGCCGGTCGATCGCCTCGGTGGCGATGGAGACCGCGGTGTCGAAACCGAACGTGTAGTCGGTGGCCCCGAGGTCGTTGTCGATCGTCTTGGGCACGCCGACGACGCCGATGCCGTCGTCGGTCAGCCGCTTCGCGACGCCGAGGGTGTCCTCGCCGCCGATCGCGACCAGCGCGTCCACGCCCTGGTCGGCGAGCACCTTGCGGATCTTGTCGACGCCGCCGTCGACCTTGTACGGGTTCGTCCGCGACGACCGCAGGATGGTGCCCCCGCGGGTGAGGATGTCCTCGACGTCGGCGAGGCCGAGCGGCCGGCTGTCGCCGGTCAGCGGGCCCTGCCAGCCGTTGCGGAAGCCGACGAACTCCCAGCCGTGCACTTCGACGCCCTTGCGGACCACCGCGCGGATGACCGCGTTCAGGCCGGGGCAGTCGCCGCCCCCCGTCAGCACACCGACACGCATCTGTTGCCTCCGTCTTTCCTCGCAGGGAGAGTGCAGTCACAGTCCGCGGACAGCGTAGCGGCTTTCATCTGGATCGGTGCAGGGCGGACCACCTGCCCAATCCGGTCCAGGCCGGGGCCGTCTGGCGGTGTGTTACCTTGGGGCTGTGCAGCGCTATTTCTGGTTTACGAAGCCGGCCCCGGGTGGGCACGGCGGCGTGAACCTGCGCTGACCTCCACCCCGAGCCGGATTCAGAACCGGCTCGGCGATTCTCCCGCGGGTCGGTGTCCACCAGGAAGGACCACCCGCACATGAACACCCCCCTCGTCGCCGCCCCCGCCGACGCGAGCACCCTGGACAACCGCCGCACCACGTCGGTCAGTCCCCTCATCTCGCCCGCATTGCTGCGCGAAGACCATCCCGTGGACGCCGCCGTCGCGAAAGTCGTGCAAAACGGCCGGACGGAAACCGTCGACATCCTCGACGGCCGCGACGACCGCCTCGCGGTGATCGTCGGCCCGTGCTCGGTCCACGACCCCGAAGCCGCCCTCGACTACGCCCGCCGCCTGGCCGCCAAGGCTGAGTCGCTGCGCGAAGACCTGCACATCGTGATGCGGGTGTACTTCGAAAAGCCGCGCACCACGCTGGGCTGGAAGGGCCTGATCAACGACCCGGACCTGGACGGCACCTTCTCCGTCAACAAGGGCCTGCGCCTGGCCCGGAAACTCCTCCTGGACGTCTCCGAACTGGGCCTCCCGGTCGGCTGCGAATTCCTGGACCCGATCACCCCGCAGTTCATCGCCGACATCGTCACCTGGGGCTCGATCGGCGCTCGTACCGCGGCCAGCCAGGTCCACCGGCAACTGTGCAGCGCCCTGTCCATGCCGGTCGGCATCAAGAACTCGACGGAAGGCGACATCCAGGTAGCCGTGGACGCGACCCGCGCCGCCGCGGCGTCCCACGTCTTCCCCGGCATCAACGTGGACGGCCTGGCCGCCCTGGTGACGACCTCCGGAAACCCGGACTGCCACGTAATCCTGCGCGGCAGCTCCGCGGGCCCGAACTACGACCCGGCCACCGTGGAGGAAACCCTCGCCCGCCTGGCGAAATCGGGTCTGCCGGAACGCCTGGTGATCGACGCGAGCCACGGCAACAGCAACAAGGACCACGTCCGCCAGTCCGAGGTAGTCCGCGACCTGGCCGCCCGGATCTCCGCCGGCGAACGCGGAATCGCGGGCCTGATGCTGGAAAGCAATCTGGTCGCCGGACGCCAAGACCTGGTGCTGGGCCAAGCGAGCGAGCTGACCTACGGCCAGTCCATCACCGACGCCTGCATGGACTGGAACACGACGGAAGACCTGCTGGACACCCTGGCAACCGCCGTCCGCACCCGCCGCCACTAACCCTCACTCGCCGAGCCCGTCCGCAGCGCCCCAATGTGGCATTGGGTGCATCTGACGCACCGAACGCCACATTGGGTGCATCGCACGCACCCAATGCCACAATTGGGCGCTAGC
>NZ_JBSFNS010000123.1:0-21383 GCF_053587275.1 Amycolatopsis sp. NPDC003676 | reverse complement strand
CGGCAGGCAGATTGGCGATCAGGTAGACCGCGAGGAACAGGCCGACGACCTGCTTGGCCGCGCCGAAGAGCACCCAGCCCGGACCCGCGAGCAGCATCCAGCCCCACCACTTGGCCCGGTTCTCCGGCGTGCGCGGCGGCATGAACCGCAGGTAGTCGATCTGCTCGGCGATCTGGGCGATCAGCGACAGGCAGACGCCCGCGGCCAGCAGCGCGCCGGACACGCTCACGCCGCCCCCGTTCTCGCCGCCGTAGGCGAAGAACGAGCCCACCGAATCGGGGTGGCGCACCAGCAGGAAGCCGAACGGCGCCACCATCAGCAGCAGCCACAGCGGCGTGGTCCACACCTGCAGCTTGGCCAGGGTGTTCATGCCGTAGATGACCAGCGGGAAGATGATCACCGTCGACGCCAGATAGCCCATCCAGAGCGGAATTCCGAGGCCCAATTCCAGGCCCTGGGCCATGATCGACCCTTCCAGCGCGAAGAAGATGAAGGTGAACGAGGCGAACACGATATTGGTGATCACCGAGCCGTAGTAGCCGAATCCGCTACCGCGCGTGATCAAATCCAGATCGATGTTGTAGCGCGCCGCGTAATAGGCGAGCGGAAATCCGGTCAGCATCACGACGACGGCGAAGATACCGATGCCGATCAGCGCGTTTCCGGTGCCGTGCGCGATGCCGATATTGGCGCCGATCGGCCGCCGAACGGGTAGCTCCGCGCGCGAAGGAGCTACTGGCGCCGACGTGGACGGAGCTGTCCGGCGACAGTCCGGAGTGGACAGAGTTGTTCGCGGACGGCGAACCCGGCGAGACCGACAAGTGGCTGGCTTCAGCCGAAAAGCTGCTCGACTCGTACTTCGAGCTGGAAGATCCGCGCAGGCTGGAGCCGGAGGCGTGCGAGCTGCACGTGGAGATCGAGCTGGGCTCGGGGGTGCTGCTGCGCGGGTACATCGACCGGGTGGATGTCGCGCCGACCGGCGAGATCCGGGTCGTGGACTACAAAACCGGGGCCGCGCCGCGGGAAATCGGCGAGGCCAAAGCGCTCTTCCAGATGAAGTTCTACGCGCTGGTGCTGTGGCGGTTGCGCGGGGTCGTCCCGCGGCAGCTGAAGCTGATGTACCTCACCGACGGCCAGTCGCTGGCCTACACGCCGGACGAAGCGGAGCTGGTCCGGTTCGAGCGCACGCTGGAAGCGATCTGGCAGGCGATCCTGAAGGCGGGCAAGACCGGCGATTTCCGGCCGAACAAGGGCAAACTGTGCTCGTGGTGCGATCACCAGGCGCATTGCCCGGAGTTCGGCGGCACGCCGCCGGAGTATCCGGGCTGGCCGGAGCCTGATCCGGGCGAGGAAACCGTCTTGGACCGGGCCGACTGATGGGCGACGCGTTCTTTCTCCCGCTCGGCGGCGACCGGTACGAGGCGACTGAGCACACCACCGGCCCGTGGGATCCGGGCGCGCAGCATTTCGGCCCGCCGTCGGCGTTGCTGGTGCGCGGGCTCGAAGGGCTGGAGTCGAAGCATCCGGCGCAGCTGGCGCGGGTGACGGTCGAGATCCTCGGCCCGGCTCCGGTGGGCGAACTGGAGCAGCGGTCGTGGATCGAACGGCCGGGCCGGACGGTCGAATTGGTCCAGTCCGAGCTGTCCGCGAACGGCCGGACGGTCGCGCGGGCGTCAGGATGGCGGATCGCGACGTCGGACACCGCCGACATCGCCACCGACGGCGGTCCGCTGCTGCCCGCGGCGGACGCGGGCAGCGAAGCGGCCTTCCCGGACGATTGGCAGGGCGGTTACCTGCACGCGATCGAATGGCGTGCGGTCCGCGGCGCGATCTCCGGTCCCGGCCCGGCCGCGGTGTGGGCGCGGCAGCGGTATCCGCTGGTCGACGGCGAGGAACCGACGGGCCTGCAACGGCTGTTCGCCATCGCCGACTCCGGCAACGGGGTGTCGCACTTCCTTCCGACGGCCGAGTGGTGGTTCATCAACTCGGAGCTCACCGTGCACCTGCGCCGGATCCCCGAGGGCGAGTGGATCGGCCTCGACGCGGTGACGCTGGTCGGGCCGCACGGCGTCGGCACCGCGACCAGTACGCTGCACGATCGTTCCGGTCCGGTCGGCACCGGCGCGCAGGCTTTGCTGGTGCGTCCGCGACAGGCCGGGGGCGGATGAGCGCGCCGCGGCGCACGAGTCCGATAGCCTTCGCGGAACGACCGACAAGGGAGCGCTCCGGCATGCAGATCACCTCGGTGGTCAACCAGAAGGGCGGGGTGGGCAAAACCTCGCTGAGCGTGGGCGCGGCCGCGGCCCTCGCCGAACGCGGCAGGCGGGTGCTGCTCGTCGACCTCGACCCGCAGGGGCACGCGACCACCGAGATGCTCGGCATGGACGAGGTCCCGGCGGACGCGCCGAGCCTGGCGAAGGCGCTGACGAAGCTGTGGAAGGGCCCGATCGAGCAGCTGGCGGTGCCGCACCCGCGCAGCAACATCGGCCGCGGCGGCGCGTTCGACGTGATCCCCACGTCTCCCGGCATGTTCGACCTGATCCGGAGGCTGGACCAGTTCCGCGTGCCCGGCTGGCAGCTGGCGAGGGTGATCCAGTTCGCCCACTACGACCACGTGATCATCGACTGCCCGCCGGCCCAGGACGTCCTGACGAACAACGCGCTGGCGGCCTCGCACGGCATCCTGGTCCCGGTCCAGCCGGACAAAACGAGCATCCGGGCCCTGCGCCTGCTGTCGGAACAGGTCCGCTACGTGGAACAAACCACTGGCCGCGCCCCCATCGCGTGGTTCGGCATCGTGCCCGGCCTGTACCGCCGCCCCATCTCGCACTACGCCGCGGCCGCCCTGCAGGAGATGTACTCCTTCGGAGTCCCCATGCTCTCGCACGTGCCCTTGGGCGTAGTGATGAACGAAGCGGCCGCACATGGGGTCCCGGTGACCACGTTCGCTCCGGAGACCATCCAGGCGGTGTCGTTCCGGGAGATCGCCGAAACCCTCGACAGTTATCTCGCGCAGAATCCCGGTCCCACCGAAGTCCCTGCTGACGACGAGTTCGTGTTCGAGGACTTCATTTCCGAGGTGGCGGTCGCCCGCAACGTCAACGACAACGGCGCGCGCAAGAAGCTGTACGACCTGATGCCCAAGCGTCCGAACCGCCCGCGCTGACGCACCGTCCACATGCGACAGAGGGCGTCTCCCCCGAAGAGAAGACGCCCTCTGTACAAGAGTTTTCTACAACCGACAGGACCGAATGTCCGACGCCAGCACAGCCTTGGCGCCAGTCTCAGCCAACTCGTCCATGATCCGGTTGACTTCCTTACGCGGCACCATCGCCCGCACAGCGACCCACTTCTCATCCGCCAACGGAGCCACCGTAGGCGACTCCAACCCCGGCGTAATCGAAATAGCCCGCTCCAAAATCTCCCGAGGGCAGTCGTAGTCGAGCATCATGTAGTGCTGCGCGAACACCACACCCTGCAACCGAGCCGCCAACTGCGACTTAGCCCGCGACCCCTCGCTCCCGGCCCGCTGCAACAACACAGCCTCAGAAGCACAAATCGGCTCCCCGAACGCCACCAAGTTGTGCTGCCGCAACGACCGCCCGGACTCGACCACGTCGGCGATAGCGTCCGCGACCCCAAGCTGGATCGAGATCTCCACCGCCCCGTCGAGCCGAATCACCTCAGCCTCAACGCCATGCCGAGCAAGATCGTCCCGGACCAGCCGCGGATACGACGTAGCCAGCCGCTTCCCGTGCAAATCGGCAGGTTTCCAGTCCCGCCCGGCAGGCGCGGCGTACCGGAACGTAGACGCCCCGAAGCCGAGCGCGAGCACCTCGTCCACCGGCGCCCCGGAATCGAGCGCGAGGTCGCGCCCGGTGATGCCGAGGTCCAGTTCGCCGGAACCGACGTAGATGGCGATGTCCTTGGGGCGGAGGAAGAAGAACTCGACCTCGTTGACCGGGTCGAGGACGGTCAGGTCCTTGCCGTCATGTCGCTTGCGGTAGCCCGCCTCGGAAAGCATCTCCGCCGAAGCGGCGGCGAGGGCTCCCTTGTTCGGCACGGCAACACGCAGCATTTCGGTTTCTCCTCGGTATCCGGTGCGCGAGCGCGTCACAGGTAGCGGTACACGTCCTCGGTCGAGATTCCCCGGCCGAGCATGAGCACCTGCACCCGGTACAGCAGCTGCGAGATCTCTTCCGACAGCCGGTCGTCGGATTCGTGCTCGGCGGCGATCCACACCTCGCCCGCCTCTTCGAGCACCTTCTTGCCCTGTGCGTGCACCCCGGCGTCCAGTGCGGCGACGGTGCCGGACCCGTCGGGACGGGTACGCGCGCGCTCGGCAAGCTCCGCGAACAGCTCATCGAAGGTCTTCACGAGGCCGGATCCTTTCATCCCGCGCTCGTCCGCGCCGTTCCGGGTGACCCGGATGCCGCCGAGGTCACAGCGACGGCAGCAGCGCCGCCAGTTCGGGCACGCCGACGCCGGCCAGCGACGTGCGGAACACCCGGCGCGGGCCGTCCGGGACGGGCACGTCGTTGGGGACGACAAGCACCGTGCAGCCTGCGCTTTCGGCCGATTCCGCGCCCGGCGGAGAGTCCTCGACCGCGACGCACCGGCCCGGCGCCACGCCGAGCAGCTCGGCGGCCTTCAGGTACGGCCGCGGGAGGGGTTTGTTCTGGCCGTCGACCTCGTCGCCGCAGACCGTGACGTCGAAGAATTCCCGCCCGATCGTGTCGAGCGCGAGTTCGGTCAGCGCGCGTTCGGTGGAGGTGACCAGCGCGGACTTGAGCCCGGCCGCGCGGACCGCGGCCAGCGCCTCGCGGGCGCCCGGACGCCAGGGCAGCGCGTCGTCGAACAGCCCGGCGGTGCGGTGGCGGATCCACTCCCCGGTTTCCGCGACCGCTTCCGGGGTGACCGGACGGCCGGTCTGCTCGAGCAGCACGGTGGCGGTGGCGTCCATGTTGGACCCCACGAGCGTCATCCGGACTTCCTCCGAAAGCGTGCCGCCGAGCGCCTCGGCGGCCTCGTACAGCGCGACGTCCCACAGTTTCTCGGAATCGACGAGGGTGCCGTCCATGTCCCAGAGGACAGCCGCCAGTCCGTCCGAAGAGGACGGTGCAGTCACAGTTTCTCCTTGTCCGGTGCGCCGCTCCGGCCGGGCGCGCTCGCCTCCAGCGTCCCACGCGGGCCGCCGTGAGCGGGGCCACACCCGCTCCGTGACACGCGGGGGCGGACACGCTGCGCAGCGTAGGTGCCCGAGGCCGTAGGCTGGTCAGGTGAGTGAGCCTGTCGACGACACCCCGCGGCCCGGCGACCCGGAGCAGGACCGCGCCGATGACCAACGCCCGATCATGATTCTGGCTTTCGAGGGCTGGAACGACGCGGGCGATGCGGCGAGCCAGGCGATCGAACACCTCCAGCTCACGTGGGACGCGACGCCGCTGGCCGAGCTCGAGCCGGACGACTACTACGACTTCCAGGTCAGCCGCCCCACGGTGAAGATGGTCGACGGCATCACCCGGCGGGTCGAATGGCCGACCACGCGGCTGTCGGTGTGCCGTCCCGAGGGCCTCGACCGCGACCTCGTGCTGGTGCAGGGCCCGGAGCCGAACATGCGCTGGCGGAAGTTCTGCGCCGAGATCGTGGAGCACGTCCAGGAGCTGGACGTGTCGATGGTGGTCGCGCTCGGCGCCCTGCTGGCCGACACCGCGCACACCCGCCCGGTCCCGGTCACCGGGACGGCCTACGACAAGGACACCGCGAGCAAGTACCGGCTGGAGCTGAACAACTACCAGGGCCCGACCGGGATCGTCGGGATCCTGCAGGACTACTGCGTGCAGGTCGGCATCCCGGCGGTGTCGATCTGGGCCGCGGTGCCGCACTACGTCTCGCACCCGCCGTCGCCGAAGGCCACGCTGGCGCTGCTGCACAAGCTGGAGGACGTCCTCGACGTCGAGATCCCGCTCGGCGCGCTGCCGGAGCAGGCCGAGGAATGGCAGCAGACGGTCAGCGAGATGGCCGACGAGGACGAGGAAATCAGCGAGTACGTGCGCAGCCTCGAGGAACGCGGCGACGCCGAGACCGACTTCACCATGGAGGAAGTCTCGGGCGACAAGATCGCCGCCGAGTTCGAGCGGTACCTGCGGCGCCGCCGCCCCGGGCAGGACGGCGGCTTCGGCCTCCGCTGACCCGTTCGCGGGCGGGAGCAATCCCGGCCCCAGGAGAGCGAACGCACGGTAGCTTCCGATCTACGAACAGTGACCTCGGCCCGCCCGGCGGGATGACGGAGCCTGCGCCGTTGACTGATCGCTCCGCGCTGCTCTGGTGCCCTCCCGAGCGCGTCTCGTTGACTGGCCTGGCGCGAGCGACATCGCGCGGACCAGGAGGTACGAGAATGTTCGGCAAGGCTCTAGCGGCGGCAGTGCTCGCGGCGGGCGCGATCACCGCGTCGGCGGCGACAGCGTCGGCGGCCCCGGTTTCCCCGGTGACGGCGAATGACTTCGGTGCCTGCATGGACTATGCGGTGGGCGAGTACGACGTCGAGCCCTGGCTCGCGCACGACGCGTGCGACGCCGGCTCGTTCGAGGAGTGCTACTGGGTCCTCCGCCGCGAGTACGTGCCCGCACAGGTCGCGGTGACGGCCTGCCGGCTCTCGTTCGACTGATCCCCGCGCCTGGGCACAGCCGGGACGCGAGCGCGCCGATCGCGTCCCGCTGTGCTCAGGCGGTGAGCAGCTTCCGCACCGGAACCGCGCCCCGGGCCCGCTTCCGCCACTCGCGCGGGTAGCCGAGCGACACTTCCTCGAACCGCACGCCGTCCGCGGACGTCGTGCGCGGGATGTGCAGGTGCCCGTAGACGGCCAGCTCGGCGCGGTAGCGCAGGTGCCAGTCCTCGGTCTGCGTGGTGCCGCACCAGAGCGCGAAATCGGGGTAGTACAACGGGTTCGTCGGGTGCCGGTGCAGCGGCCAGTGCGACATCAGGATCGTGCGGCGGTCGGCCGGGATCGCGTCCAGCCGGTCGCGGCTCACCTTCAGCCGTTGCTCGCACCAGGCCGCGCGCGATTCGTACGGGTCCGGGTGCAGGTAGTACTCGTCAGTGCACACGACGCCGATTTCGCGCGCGTGCGCGAGCGCCTCTTCGCGAGTCTTGCCTTCGGTCGCCGGGGTGCGCCAGCTGTAGTCGTAGAACACGAACAGCGGCGCGATAGTCAACGGCTCCGGGCCGAAGTCCCACACCGGGAACTCGTCCTCGGGCGTGAGCACGTCGATCTCGCGGCACTGCTCCACCAGGAACTCGTACCGCGCCTGGCCGCGCAGCTGGCATTCGTCGTTCGGCGTGGTCCACAGCTCGTGGTTGCCCGGGACCCACACGACCTTCGCGAACCGCTCGCGCAGCCTCGCGAGCGTCCCCCGGATGACCTTGGCGGACTCCGCGACGTCGCCGGCGACGAGCAGCCAGTCGCCGGGATCGTCGGGAACGACCTCGTCGACGATCGGGCCGTTGCCCTCGTGGGTCACGTGGAGGTCGCTGGTGGCGAAGAGAGACGGCACTTCTCCACCGTAACGACTTTCCGCGCCCGGGAGCGCCGGAACCGCCCATTCCCCCACCCCAGAACGACCAGCCCCGCGCTCACGTGAAGGCCTGCCTGCACGTTCAGCAGCACTGTCGGACCGGTCACCGCGAGGAGCGCCCCGGCCAGCAGCGAACCGGCCGCCGTGCCCGCGGCCATCAGCGCGTACACCGTGCTCAGCACCCGTCCCGCCCGGTCCGGGCCGGTCTCCGCCTGGACGTGCGACAGCAGCCCGGCGCCAGCCACCACGGCAGGCGCGCCGACGGCCATGAACAGCCCGACGTACACCCCGAGCACCGTCGTCGCGCCGGGCAGGTTCCAGATCGCCACCGACATCAGCCCGGCCGCGACCAGACCCCAGCCCTGCAACAGCACCGGCGCGACCCGGCGCGCCAGCGTGGCCACCGCGAACCCGGCTGCCAGCCCGCCGATCGCCTGCACGCCGCGCAAGAGTCCGGCGTCGGCCTCGCTGCCGCGGAGGACGTCGAGCACGAACACCACGAACAGCACCAGGAACATGCCCTGCGCGAGCGAGGTCAGCAGCGCCGACACGCTCGTCGGCCGGAGCCGTTTGCCCGCCAGATCGCGGATTCCGGCGAGCCAATCCGTCTGCTTCGGCACGGTTTTCCGCACCGTCACGCGGCGGAACGGGAACGCGAGCAGCATCCCCGCCACTGCCAGCGCGACGAGGTAGCCGACGATCACGCGATCCAGCCCGCCCCATCCGAGCAGCGCTCCCCCGGCCCAGCCGCCCGCGAGCCGCGCGACGCTGCCGTTCACGCTCATCAGCCCGTTCGCCGAGGTGACGTCCTCGACGCCGACCAGCTCCGGCACCAGCGCGCTGCGCGCGGGTTCGAACACCGACGCCAGTCCCGCTTGCCCCGCCATCACCGCGTAGACGGCCGCGACCGGCAGTTCGGCGCCGATCAGCAGCGGCAGCACCACGAGCGCCTGTCCGGCGCACACCACGGCCAGCACGACCCGGCGGTCCCACCGGTCCGCGACGACCCCGGCGATCGGGCTCAGCAGTACTGCCGGAAGCAGCCCGAGCACGATGCTCAACGCGGTCGTGACCGCCGAACCGGTGCGCACGAACAGGTACACCGGCAGCGCGACCTGCAGCATCCATTCGGCGGTTTCGCCGAAGAACGCGGAGACCCAGAGCCGGGCGAATCCCGGTGCCGCCAGCAGGCGTCTCACGCCGGTTTCCCGTCGTGCCCGATCCGGCGGAACGCACGCATCCCGAGGAAGACCGCGCGGGCGTCGGCTGGCGCGTCCTTGCGGATGGTGCTGACGTACGGCCGGATCAGGTCATCGATCGCCTTCGTCAGCGCGGTGACTTCTTCGGGCGTCGCGTTCAGGCCGTAGGAGAAGAATCCGCCGGTTTCGCGCCAGTCCTCGTCCAGGGTCTCGACCGTGTCGAGGTACCGCTGGGTCAGCTCCTGCTCCTCGGCCAGCTCCGTGCCGGTGACCGCGAGCTGCGCCGCCGCGAGCGCCGGATCGCCGCCCGGATTGCCCAGCACCAGCCCGACCTGACAGGCTCGCCACGGCCGTTCCCGACCGTCGCCGCCCTCGGCGCGCTCGACCAGGCCGTGTTCCGCCAGTTTGCGCAGATGCCAGCTGCAGTTCGACGCCGTCGAGCCCACTGCGTCGGCGCATTCGCTGGCCGTCGACGGGCCGACCGCCATCAGGTGGTGCACCAGCGCCGAGCGGAGCGGATGCGCGAGCGCGCGCAGCAGCTCGACGTCGTCGATCCGCTTGCGCGGGGGCAGTTCGGCCATCTGTGGTCCGTCCAAACTCTGAAGGATTTCTTTCGAAACTGTTCTTTCAGAGTTGCAGGCCGCCGCCCCGGCGTCAAGGCCGCCGAACGTTCCGGGAAAAACTGGTTGCGCGAGCGGGGGCGTCCCGCGTTAGGCTCCCAGCCATCATGGACAGCTGAACCGAGCCCTCCCCGCATCGAGGCCGCTCCCGGTCGAGCCCTGCTCCCGGGAAGCCGCGCGTTGCCCGTCGGGGATTTCGCTTCCACCGCAAAGGCCCGGTGCTCACTCATGTCTACTGTCCTGCACGCCTCCGACCTCGTCTTCGGCTACGGTGCACGCACAGTCCTCAACGGCGTTTCGCTCGTCGCGTCGCCCGGGAGGCGGATCGGTCTCGTCGGCGAAAACGGGGTCGGGAAATCCACCCTGCTCCGGCTGCTCGCCGGGCTCGAAGTCCCGCGCGGCGGCGACGTCGTGCGGCACGGCGACCTCGGCTTCCTCTTCCAGGAACTGCCGTTCGCCGGCACCGCAACGGTTTCCGACGTCCTTGACGAGGCACTCGCCGAGATCCGCACCGCGGCGGCGACGCTCGACAAGCTCGCCGCCGTGCTCGCCGAACGCCCCGACGACCCGGACGTGCTCAGCGAGTACGGCCACGTCCTGGAATGGGCGCAGGCGCACGACCTGTGGGACGCGGACCGGCGCGCGGACCTCGTCCTCACCGGTCTCGGGCTCGGCGACATCAAGCACGACCGGCGGCTGCACACGCTCTCCGGCGGACAGCGGTCGCGGCTCGGGCTGGCCGCACTGCTGGTGCGGCGGCCGCGCATTCTGCTGCTCGACGAACCGACCAACCACCTCGACGACAACGCCATGGAGTTCCTCGAACGGCACCTCGCGGAACTGACCGGCGTCGTCGTGCTGTCCTCGCACGATCGCGTGTTCCTCGACGCGGTCTGCACGGACATCGTGGACCTGGACCCGGTTCCGGCTGATCGCCGCGTGGGCGGCGCGACGCGCTACGGCGGCAGCTACACCGACTACCTCGGCCAGAAAAAGGCCGAACGCGCGCGGTGGGAGCAGCGCTTCACCGAAGAACAGGAGGAACTCAAGCAGTTGCGGGAATCCGTGCACGGCACCGCGCGGCGCGTCGCACACAACCGTGCGCCGCGCGACAACGCGAAGATGCTCTACGACTTCAAGACCGGTCGCGTGCAGAAGCAGATTTCCCGCCGGGTCCGGAACGCGCAGCTCAAGCTGGACACACTGGAGCGCGAGCAAGTCCGCAAACCGCCAGCGCCGCTTCGGTTTCGAGCCTCGCTGACCGCGGACACCAGCGGCGAAGGCCCGGCGGTTTCGGTGCGCGGCATCGCGGTCCCGGGTCGAGTGCAGTTGGACGAGCTGGACGTGGACCGCAGCGCGCGGCTCCTCGTCACCGGCGGCAATGGGGCGGGCAAATCCACCCTGCTGTCCGTGCTGGCCGGTCAGCTGACCCCGTCGGCCGGGACTGTCCACTTCGGACCCGGCGTGCGCGTGGGGTTGCTGGAGCAGGACGTCACGTTCGCTCGGCCGAAGCGGACCGCGCAGGAGGTGTACCGCGCCGCAGCCGGCGAAGCGGCTCCGTCGCTGTCCACGCTCGGGTTGCTGCCGCCGAGGGAACACGATCGTCCGGTCGGCGAGCTTTCGGTGGGTCAGCGTCGCCGGTTGGCGCTGGCGGTGCTGCTCGCGGAACCGCCGGACGTGCTGCTGCTGGACGAGCCGACCAACCACCTGTCGCTCAGCCTGGCCGAGGAACTGTCCGAAGCGCTCGACAGCGCGCCGGGCGCGGTCGTCCTTGCCTCGCATGATCGGTGGTTGCGCCGCCGTTGGGAAGGCGACCATCTAGCGCTGGCGCATGGCCGGCGCCAGGATGTATAGGTCGTTATACAGTTAAGTCAGCGGGCAGCGGCCGGTTCGAGTTCCGGCTACTGCCCGCTGTCAAAAGCTCAGAGAACGATGCCCAGCAAGGCGTCCACGGCTTCCTTGATCAGGCCCGGCGCGGCCTGGTCGGTGCCGTCGCGGCGCAGTGCCGCAGTGACCCAGGCGTCGATCGCGGTGAGCGCCTTCGGCGTGTTCAGGTCGTCGGAGAGGTGGTCGCGCAGCCGCGCCACGGTGTCCCCCGCGTCGGGCCCGGCCGGCAGCGCGACCGCTTCGCGCCAGCGGGCCAGCCGCTCCTGCGCGTCGACCAGCAGCTGATCAGTCCACGCCCGGTCCTCGCGGTAGTGCCCGGCGAACAGCGCCAGCCGAATCGCGGCCGGGTCGATGCCGTCGGCGCGCAGCCGCGACACGAAGACCAGGTTGCCGCGGGACTTCGACATCTTCTCGCCGTCGAGCCCGATCATCCCGGCGTGCACGTAGTGCCGGGCGAACGGATGGTCGGCGGCGACCGCTTCAGCGTGCGCCGCGCTGTACTCGTGGTGCGGGAAGATCAGGTCGGAACCGCCGCCCTGGACGTCGAATCCGAGCCCGAGGCGGTTCACTGCGATCGCACTGCATTCGATGTGCCAGCCGGGCCGCCCAGCGCCCAACTCCGACTCCCACGACGGCTCGCCTTCGCGCGCGACGCGCCACAGCAGCGCGTCCAGCGGGTGCCGCTTGCCGGGACGGTCCGGGTCGCCGCCGCGTTCGGCGAAGAACTTCGCCATGGTCTCGGCGTCGTAGTTCGACTCGTAGCCGAACCGGCCGGTCGCGTTGTGGTCGAAGTAGACGTCCGGGAACTCGGCGTCGTCCGCGCGGTAGGCGCTGCCGTCGGCGAGCAGCTTCGCGATGACCTCGACGATCTCCGGGATCGCCTCGACCGCGCCGACGAACTGGCGCGGCGGCAGCACCCGCAGCGCCTCCATGTCCTCGCGGAACAGCGCCGTCTCGCGCATGCCCAGCACGATCCAGTCGTCCGAATCGCGTGCCGCGCGCTCCAGCAGCGGCTCGTCGATGTCGGTGACGTTCTGGACGTAGTGCACCTCGTGCCCGTTGTCCCGCCACACCCGGTTGACCAGGTCGAACGCGAGGTAGGTGGCGGCGTGGCCGAGGTGCGTGGCGTCGTAGGGGGTGATGCCGCAGACGTACATCCGGGCGGCGGCCCCAGGCGCGGTCGGACGGACCTGCCCGGTCGCGGTGTCGTGGAGCCGGAGGGGGCGGGGCGTGCCGGGCAGCCGGGGCACGGCGACGGAGGACCAAGTCTGCATACCTCCGACTGTAAGCGTGACGTCCGTCCGCTTTCCCACGAGGTGGGAGAGACAACCGATCTGTCTCTCCCACCCCCCAGGGTCAGGCCTGCTGCCGGGCGGCGTTCGCCCGGACGGCGTCGCGGACATACGCCCCGATGCCGGGCCGCTGCTCGTCCTCCCGGACCAGGAACGCCAGCTGCGCGGGCTCGTCCGCGTACAGGGCCGCGATCCGCTGCTGCATCGCGTACCCGCACTCCCCCATCACCGCGGACAGCATCGCCCGGTGCTCCTCGGCGAGCTCGCCCGCCGCCGGGCTGTCCGCCGGCACGCCCTCGTCGACCAGCGCGACCAGGCGGCGCACCCAGTCCTTCCGCTGCAGCTCCGCCTCGGTCCACTCCTCCTTGGTCTCCGGCAGCTTCGTCTGCTTCCACTCCGCACAGTCGCCCCAGCGCCGCACGGCTTCCTCCGAATAGCCCTCCGGCGCCTGGAATCCGCCGAACACTTCGAACTTCTCCTCGGGCGTCAACGTGTTGCCCATGGCTCTCGCCTCCAGCAATCGGTCGACGGCCGCGACCATGCGCTCGATCCGGTCCCCTTGCGCCACCAGCAGCTCCCGCTGCCGTTTCAGGTGGTGGTCGGCGTCGGTTCCCGGCTCCGCGAGCACGGACGCGATCGTCTCCAGGGGAAAGCCGAGCTCCCGGTAGAGCAGGATCCGCTGCAGCCGGTCGAGGTCGGCGTCGTCGTAGCGCCGATAGCCGGACGTCGTCCGCCCGCTCGGCGACAACAGCCCGATCTCGTCGTAGTGGTGCAGCGCGCGCACGGTGACGCCGGCCAGCGCCGCCACCTCGCCCACTCGGTAGCTCATCGCTCTCCCCCTGTTTCTTCGGCCGAACGGCCCTTGCGAGAACCCACGATCGCGCCTCACGCCGCGTGAGGGTCAAGTCTGGTGGACACCGCCGTCCGGCGCGAGTACGAACGAAGCATGGCTCTGCGCACGCCGATCCGCGCCCATTCCGCTCTTCCGCCTGGTCCCCGCCTGCCGATGGCGGTCCAAACCGTCCTTTTCGGCGCTTTCCGGAACTCCCTGCTGCCGCTGCTGCGCCGCCGCTACGGAAATGTGGTGCGGCTGCGGCTGTACCCGGAACGGTCAGTGGTGCTGATCGGGGACCTCGATCTGGTCCGCGAGATCTTCGCCGGTCCGGTCGAGACGTTCCACGCCGGCGAGGGGAACATGGTGCTCAAACCCATGCTGGGCGGGCATTCGGTGCTGCTCACCGACGAGGAAGAACACCGCCGGGCTCGGAAGCTGCTGATGCCCGCGTTCAACGGGGCGGCGATGCGCGGGTATCGCGACATGGTCACCGAGCTGACGCTCGCGGAGCTGGAGCGGTGGCCGCAGGGGCGGGCGTTCCGGGTGCACGACCGGATGCGGGCGTTGACGCTCGAAGTGATCCTGCGAGTCGTTTTCGGGGTGACGGACGGGCCGCGGCTGGCGGAATTGCGCGTGGCGCTGGAGCAGGTCATCGACATCAGCGCGCTGGATCTTTTCGGCTGGCACAGCCCGGCACTGCAGAAGTTCGGGCCGTGGCGGCGGAATCTCGAGCGGCAGCAGCGGGTCGACCAACTGCTGTACGCGGAGATCGCCGAGCGGCGGGCGGCGCCGGATCTGGCCCAGCGGACCGACGTGCTGTCCCGGCTGCTGAGCGTGCCCGGCGAGGACCAGCTCAGCGACCTCGAACTGCGCGACCAGCTGATCACGTTGCTGCTGGCCGGACACGAGACCACGGCGACCGCGCTGGCCTGGGCGCTGCACGAGCTTGCCCGTGATCCGGCGATCGCCGCGGAGACCGCCCGCGCAGCGGACGAGGGCGACGAGAAGTACCTGGAAGCGGTGGCCAAGGAAGCGATGCGGCTGCGGCCGATCATCTCCGAGGTGTCCCGGAAGCTCACGAAGGACGTCCAGGTCGGCCCGTATACGGTTCCGGCCGGGCACATGGTGCTGCCGTCGATTTCGCTCATTCACGCGGACCCGGCGCACCATCCGTCGCCGGAGGTGTTCGACCCGACGCGGTTCCTCGGCAGCGGCCCGCCCGCCGGCAGCTGGTTCCCGTTCGGCGGCGGCGCGCGGCGCTGTCTCGGGGCGGGATTCTCGTTGCTGGAGGCGACGATCGTACTGCGGGAACTGTTCACGCGATACCGGGTGAGCGCGCCCAGTTCGCGGCCGGAGCGAGTGAAGACCCGCCACATCACGCTCGTGCCCGGCGACGGCGCGCGGATCCTGGTGCACCGCCGCTGAGGTCCGTGAGGGGCTCTGATTCCCCTCACGGACTTTCGGCCAAGCGGTCAGCGGCGGCGGGTGCGGAGGTAGTCGCCTACTACTGCCGCGCCCAAACCGTCCAGGTCCGGGGCGATGACGCGGCCGCCGGAGCGTCGGGCGATGGTGTCCACGAACGCTTCCAGGCGCGGGTCGTCGCCCAGCCGGAAGACGGTGACCGACGCGCCCAGCTTCGCGATTCTGTCCACTTCGGACAGTGTCTTGTAGATGGTCGCCGGTTCCGGCGGGTAGGAGAATTCCGCTTCGCCGTCGGGTTCCAGGTGAGCGGTGGGCTCGCCGTCGGTGACCATGAGGACGACCGGCTGGGCGTCCGGGTGACGGCGCAGGTGGCGTCCGGCCAGCAACAGCGCGTGGTGGGCGTTGGTGCCCTGTTCCCAGGTGCCCTCCAGACCGACGAGTTCAGGCAACTCCACAGGCATCGCGTAGCGGCCGAAGGTGATCAGCTGCAAGGCGTCGTTGCGGAATCTGGTGCTGATCAACTGATGCAGCGCCAGCGCGGTGCGCTTCATCGGCAGCCAGCGACCCTCTTGGATCATCGACCACGATGTGTCGACCAGCAGCGCTACCGCCGCTCGCGAGCGATGTTCAGTCTCGATCACCTCGACATCCTCGACGTCGAGACGCACACTGCCCGCCCCGACCGCGGTGGAGCGCAATACCGCATTGCGCACAGTGCGCGGAACATCCCACGGTTGCATGTCACCGAACCGCCAGGGACGGCTCGACCCGGTCGGTTCGCCTGCCGCACCCGCGGACTCGGTCTCCCGCTCTCCGGTTTTGCCGCGGAGCGAATTGACCACATCGGACAGTGCGGTTTCGCCAAGGCGGCGCAATGCCTTGGGCGACAACCGCAAGGTGCCGTCCGCAGCGCGTTCGAACAGGCCTTGCTGACGCAGTTCTCGTTCCAATTCGGACAGCCGGCGAGCATCGACGCCTGCGTCCGGACCGAGTTGGCGTTCCAGCGCCTCCAGGTCGATGTCCTCCAGGCGCGCGCCGGGATACGACTGGCCCAGCTGCTCGGCGAGGGCGTCCAGCTCCGCCAGGTCGGCCATCGCTTGCGCGCCTTCGCCGAGGCCCAGCGGATCCTGGCCGCGGAAGCGCGAGGACGACGTCCAGTCCTCCCCCGGCCGCAATGCCCGCAACTGGGAGTCCAAAGCGGACAGTTGCTGCGCCAGTCTCGGATCGCCGAAGGCCTGCTGCGAAAGCTCGGCCAGCTCGGCCCGTTGTTCCTCGGACATCGAGTTCAGCATCCGCTGCGCGGCCGCGGAACGGGCCGCGAGGACGTCGATCAGCTCTTCGACGTTCTGCGGGTTCTCCGGGAAGAACTCGCCGTGCCGCCGCATGAACTCGCTGAAGCGTTCGTCGATGTCGCTCGCGCCTTGGGCGTGCGCGGACAGCAGCGCGTTGAGGTCGCCGAGCATCTGGTTGATCCGCTCGACGTCCTCGGGCCCGGCGTTCTGCATCGCCTGTTTCATGCCCTGGAACCGCGCGTCCAGCAGCTCGCGGCCGAGGAGGTCGCGGATCTGCTCGTACTTCTGCCGTGCTTCGGCCGAGCGCCAGTCGTACTCGTTCAGCTCGCGGACGGCCGCCGCGGTGCCGGGCGGCAGCGCGTCCAGCTGGGCTTCGCGGAAGCGGGCCTCGTCGTCGGGGTCCGGGAACAGTTCCCGGCGCTCGGCTTGGAGTGCTTCCTGCAGCAGCTGCTGGACTTCCTGCAGCGTGCCGTCCAGCCGGTGCCGCCGCTGGATCTGCGAACGGCGCTGCCACAGCTGACGGGTCAATTCGTCAAGGCCAGCAGTGCGTTCGGTGCCGCGGCGCAGCAACTCCTCCAGCGCCGAGCGCGGCGACGAACCGCCCATGACCTCGCGGCCGATCTCGTCCAGTGCGTCCCGCAGGTCCGCGGGCGGGGCCAGCGGGTCCGGCCCGTCGTGCCACGGGCCGTAGGAATATCCCTCCGGTAAGAGCGGCATTATTCGCCGTAGACCGTCGTGCCGTCGTCGGAGTCCTTCGCCAGCCGGCGAGCGAGGAACAGCGACTCCAGGGCCAGTTCGACCGCCGCCGCGATCCGGCCCGCCGGCTCGTCCGCGGACACTCCGGCCCGCTGGGCGACCTCGTGCAGCACCGGCAGTTCCGGCAGCGCCGCAAGGACTTCCGCACCCGGGATGCGCTCGCCGGTGGCGACGAGGTGGCCGTCCGCGACCGCGTCGGACAGCGGCCGCAGGTCCAGCCCGGCGAACCGTTCACGGGCGGTTTCCGCGATCGCGCGGCGCATCAGGTGCACGAGGTGCTCGACCTCGCGGCCTTCCTCGCCGGGCTCGAACTCGACCTTGCCGCGCAGCACGGCGGGCACGGCTTCGAGATCGACCGGACGTGCGACCGCCGGGTCCTCCCCCGTCACCGCGGCCCGGCGCAACGCGGCCGCCGCGACGGTTTCCGCCGCCGCCACCGCGAACCGGGCGGACACGCCGGAACGCTGGTCGATGACCGGCGACTCGCGCAGGTTGCGCACGAACCGGGCCAGCACCTCCAGCAGCGGCTCGCCGACCTCCGCGACGAGGTTCGCTTCCTGGCGCACCACGGCGACCTCGGACTCGACGTCCAGCGGGTAGTGCGTGCGGATTTCCGCGCCGAAGCGGTCCTTCAGCGGCGTGATGATCCGGCCGCGGTTGGTGTAGTCCTCGGGGTTGGCGGTCGCGACGAGGAGGACGTCCAGCGGCAGCCGCAGCGTGTAGCCGCGGACCTGGATGTCGCGTTCCTCCATGACGTTCAGCAGCGCGACCTGGATCCGCTCGGCCAGGTCGGGCAGCTCGTTGATCGCGACGATGCCGCGGTGCGCGCGCGGCACGAGTCCGAAGTGGATGGTCTCGGGGTCGCCGAGGCTGCGGCCTTCGGCGACCTTGACGGGGTCGACGTCGCCGATCAGGTCGCCGACGCTCGTGTCCGGCGTGGCCAGCTTTTCGGTGTAGCGCTCGCTCCGGTGCCGCCAGGCCACCGGCAGGTCGTCGCCGAGTTCGGCGGCGCGGCGGATCGAGGCGGGCGTGATCGGGTCGAGCGGGTGTTCGCCCAGCTCGGAGCCCTCGATGACCGGGGTCCACTCGTCGAGCAGGCCGGCCAGGGTGCGCAGCAGGCGGGTCTTGCCCTGGCCGCGTTCGCCGAGCAGGACGACGTCGTGGCCGGCGAGCAGGGCGCGTTCGAGCTGGGGCAGCACGGTGCGGGAGAAGCCGACGATGCCGGGCCAGGCGTCGCGGCCCTCGCGCAGCGCGGCGAGCAGGTTGTCGTGGATCTCGCGCGCGATCGGGCGCGGGGCGTATCCGGCGGCGCGAAGCTCGCCGGCAGTACGGGGAAGAGCGTCGGGAACAGCGTTCACCCCTTCGACGCTACTGACCGTTCCGGCATCCGTCGACGTGGAGCGGCTCCAGCCGGGCGGGGATCGGCGGAGCCGGGAGGAACCGGTAAAATCAGCAGTCGTGTGCCGACCCAGTGCGACCCTCGCCGTCTGGTCCTCCGCGTGGCTGAACGGGGCCGCGGCGTCCGACGACGTCCTCGATGCCCTGCAGGAGTGGGCCGAGGCCCACGACGTGGTCGCGGCAGATCCCACCGCGGCGGACGCCTTCGATCTTCCGCTCGCGTTCCATCGGGCGGCCACTCCGGTGCAGCTGCTGCTCGCGTTGCGGGCGCAGGGTGCGGGGAGCGTCCAGCTCGTGCTGCCTGTTCCCGGCGATGTGCGCGGGCTGGGCGGTGGCGGGCCGTTCGCTGACGCTGCGTTGCGGTGCGGCGAGGCGGTCGTGTTGAGCGGGCTGGCGTTCGGGTTGGTGCCGGAGCCGATCGCCGAAGGGCTGATGCGGTGGACGGTGTATTCGCTCGCCGCGCCGGTTTCGCTGGAATATCAGCCATTGGCGGACGCTGAGCACGGGTTGACGGACGCGATCCGGGCCAGTGCCGGGGCGTTGCAGGCCTTGGATGTGGCCAGTGATCGGCCTGGGGTTCGGGCGGAGTTGTCGGCGCATTTGCGGGCTCGGCCGCAGGTGGAGTGGCCTGCGGGGACGCCGGGGCGGGCGTTGCGGGTGTTGCAGCGGGCCGAGGAGATTTCGGCGATTTTGGCTGTTGCTCAGGCGGATGACCCAGGTGGAGCGTTGTCGGCTTCGGCGGTGAATCGGCGGGCCGAGGCGTTGCGGCCGTTGGCGGAGGCTGTTCGGGGGGCTCGGACCGCTTCGGTCAATGAGGCTGTGCGGGTGTTCGCTGAGCAGGGGGATCGGCAGGCTTGACGCCTGTCCCGGTGACGGATTCGCTTCGCGAATGAGGTTTGCCCGGCGACGGGCGGAACGGTCCGTGAAGGCGACCCTCACTACCGGCCGCGGTACGTGAGGGGAACCCTGAGGGACTCTGATTCCCTCAGGGTTCCCCTCACGACCGGTCAGCGGGTGGGGCGGCGAGGTGGCTCGCAGCAGGCGACCGCGCAGGGGGCGCCGTTGACGGTGCAACCGGCTGCGGGGAAAGGCGAGAGTTTCCGCGCGGGGGCATCGGCCAGGTGTTCGCGGACCAGTTCGACCACCATTTCGGCGAACCTCGGGTCCGAGTCCGGCGTTGCGGCGCGGGCGAAGGCCATGCCGTGTTCGGCGGCTCGGTCCGCGGCTTCGTTGTCCAGGTCCCAGATCACCTCGAGGTGGTCCGCGACGAAGCCGATCGGGCTCACCACTACGGAGTCCACGCCTTGGGCGTGCAGGGCGTCGATGTGGTCGACGATGTCCGGTTCCAGCCACGGAATCTGCGGCGGGCCAGAGCGCGACTGCCAGACGACGTCGTACTCGGCGATTCCGGCTTCGGCGGCCACGAGACGGGCGGCTTCGGCGATCTGCTTCGAGTAGCGGCGGCCGCCTTCGGAGGGCGGGCCGGAGGCGAGGTCGGCGCTTTCCGGGATCGAGTGGGCGGTGAAAACCGTGCGCGTGCCGGGGCGGTCGCCGAGTTTCGCGTGGGCCGCGCGGACCGCGTCGGCGATCGTGGCGATGAACAGCGGGTGGTCGAAGAACTGGCGCAGCTTGACCAATTCCGGCGCGTCATCCCCGACGGCGGCGCGGGCTCGTTCGATGTCCTCGTCGTACTGGCGGCACGCGGAGTAGCCGCCGTACGCGCTAGTCGGGAACACCAAAGCGCGACGGACGCCCGCGTCCTTCATCCCGGCCAGGGTGTCTTCGACCATCGGCGTCCAGTTGCGGTTGCCGAAGTGCACCGGAAGCTCGATGTTCTCGGCCGCCAACTGCTTCTCGACCGCAGCGATCGCGGCCCGGTTCAGCCGGTTGATCGGCGAGACCCCGCCGAAGTGCTGGTAGTGCTCGGCCACCTCGAGCAACCGCTCCCGCGGCACGCCCCGGCCCCTGGTGACGTTCTCCAGGAACGGCATCACCTCGTCGGGCCCCTCCGGACCGCCGAACGAAAGCCATAGCAACGCGTCGTAACCCACGGTGTCCATCCTGCCCCTGTGGCGCTCCGCACGCCTCGGCGGCCCGGTTATGTACTGCGCTATCCAAAATGTGTTAGCGTGGTCGTCATGCCGAGGCCACGCGAGTTCGACGAGACCGAAGCGCTCGAAGGCGCCATGAACGCCTTCTGGGCGCGCGGATACGAGTCCACGTCGACCGAAGAACTGTGCGCCGCCACCGGACTAGGGCGCAGCAGCATCTACAACACGTTCTCCAGCAAGCACGAACTCTTCCGGCGCGTACTGGACCACTACTCGCACCGCGGCATCCGACTGCGAGAGACCCTGCTGGACAACGCTCCCGACGGGCTAGGCGCCATCCGCCTGCTCCTCACTTCGACAATCGACGACGAACTGGAAAACGGCAGACGCGGCTGCCTGATGGTGAACGCCATCGCCGAATTCGGCACCACCGACCCGGAAGTCGCCGCACAGGTGAACGCGGACACCGAAGCGCACCTGTCAGCGCTAACGCACTTCGCCCGCACCGGCCAGGCAGACGGGAGCATCACCCGCGACCGCGACGCCGCCGAAATCGCGAACTTCATCCACGCCACCATCTCCGGAATCCGCACGATGTCCCGCCGCGGAGCCGAACAAGAGGCCCTGACCTCAGTAGCGGAAATCGCCACGAGCGCGGTCTCCCGCCGCTAGCCGCCCGCTGACACCAAAGACACCCCACCCTCGCACCACCCGCTGACCGGACGTGAGGGGAACCCTGAGGAACTCTGATTCCCTCAGGGTTCCCCTCACGTACCGCGGCCGGCAGCGAGGGACCCCTTCACAGACCGCTCCGCCCGCCACCGGGATTCGCCCCCAATGTGGCATTGGGTGCATCGCACGCACCCAATGCGGCATTCGGTGCGCCTGACGCACCCAATGCCACATTGGGGCGCAAGCCCCGCCCCACCACCAAACCGCACTGACGCACCCAACGATCGAGGCACCCACCCCCTCCCCCGCACCCCGATATGAAGCGTCCCTGCGGTTCGGGGTCGGTGGGCGGGGTCGAGACGGTGTCGATGTCGGCGTTCGACGG
>NZ_JBSFNS010000122.1:0-22169 GCF_053587275.1 Amycolatopsis sp. NPDC003676 | reverse complement strand
CCGGTCGGCAACGTCGTGCGCGCGGAGTCCGCGGATTCGATGGTGGAGTTCGACCGCGACCTGTACGGCCGGGTCGTCCGCGAGGCGATCGACGGCGTCGAGGTGCACTTCGCCTACGACGAGGAGAGCCAGACCATCCGCCGCCGCACGCCGTCCGGCGCGGAGAGCGTGTGGACGTTCGACGAGGAGGACCGGCCGGTTTCGCTGGCCACCGCGGGACACACCGTGCGCTACCGGCTGGACGACGAGGGCCGCGTGCTCGCCCGGGACACCGACGGGATCAGCACCCTGCAGCAGGCGTTCGGCCCGCGCGGGCTGGTCACCGCGCAGCAGGTTTCCCGTGGAACATCCCCGGTGCGGCGGCGCGGTCTCGAGTACTACGCGGACGGCAGCCTCGCCGCGGTGCAGGACAGCCTTGCCGGGAAGACCGTCTACACGCGGGACCCGGCCGGACGCGTGGTCACGGTGTCCTCCGCGGCGGGCACGGAAGAGCTGCGCTACAACCCGGCCGGCGAACTGACCGCCTGGTCGGGAAGTTCCGGCCTGGCCGCCGACTACGACGCCCTCGGCCGCCGGATCCGGCACCGCGAGGTGCATCCGGGCGGTGTGCGGGTGTGGGAATACTCGTGGACCGGCGAACTGCTCACCGGCCTGCGCACCCCGGACGGCGCGCAGTGGCGCTACCGGTACGACCCGCTCGGCCGCCGGATCGCCAAGGAGCGCCTGCTGGCCGACGGCTCCGTCGCGGAATCGACCCGGTTCGTGTGGGACGGCTTCGTGCTCATCGAACAGGAGCACACCGATCCGTCCGGAGCGCGCCGGACGACCACCTGGGAACGCAGGCCGGGCAGCGACGAACCGGTCACCCAGTTCGAACGCGGCCCCGGCGGCGACCGGTTCGCGTCCGTGGTCACCGATGCCATCGGCACCCCGACCGAACTGATCGACGAGCACGGCGGCCTCGCCTGGAGCGCCCGGCGTTCGCTGTGGGGCCGCGTCCAGCCCGGCGGCATCCCGCTGCAGTTCCCCGGCCAGTACGCCGACGCCGAATCCGGCTTGCACTACAACGTTTTCCGCTACTACGACCCGGCTGTCGCGCGCTACATCAGCCAGGACCCGCTCGGGCTGGAGGGCGGGCCGAACCCGAGCAACTACGTTCCCGACCCGTTCGCCGCCACCGACGTGCTCGGCCTCAAATGCAACAAGGGCAAAGGCAAGGACACCGACCCGCCGCCCGCGGACTCGACGGCAAAGCACAACTCCGACAACGGCGGTGGCAGTTCCTCCTCGGCCAACAAGGACAAGGCTGGCGACAAGCGCAAGCGCGACAAGGACGACGACGGTTCCAGCGCCAGCTCGGACAAATCCAACAAGAAAAAGAAAACCGACGACGAGAAGAAGGAAAAGGGGCCCTGGGCGCGTCCGGACAAATTCCAGAAGCGCGCCCAGGACGTCATCGACGCGCAGAAGAAGGATCCGAAGAGCCCGTTCTACAACACCGGCGACAAGGTTCACGCGCGGCACATCATTTCGTTCCAGACCATGCGGGACAACATGAAGAAGTGGGTGGAGCACCAGCCCGCGAAGGATCAGGCCGCACTGACGAAGAAGTACACGACAGAGCTGCGGAAGATGAACAGCAACCCGAACAACCTTCCGCTCGGCCCTGGCAAGCCGAACACCTCTATCGGCAGCGTCGTGGACAAGTTCCCGCACGTCCAGGACCGCATCAAGAACGGCGAGACGCCGAAGGAGGCCTTCGACAATTCGTCGGGCTACCTCAAGGACATCAAGAACGAATACGCGGACGGGGCGATCAAGGCCACCGACCACATGAAGAAGCCCGAGCAGGACGCGTTCATGGACAACGTCAAGGGCAGCGCGGACTTCGACTGGCCCGGCGGCACGAAGGAGCAGTACAAGGAATGGAGCGACATGCGCGACCGGTTCCTTGACCTCGGCAAAGACCCCGGGAAGCACAGTGCCGCGGACGTGGACAAGCTGATCAAGGACTTCGACAACCTCAAACCGCCCTCGATCACCCACGGCCCGAACGGCGATCGCATCGCGGGCCATCCGTACCCGAATCAGTTCGACAACGCGCCCAAGGGCGACCCGTTCAGCCGAAACGAAAAAGGGGAGATCATCCCGCCCGCGGACCTGCCGCCGTTGCCGGACAAGAAGTAGGGCTCCGCGAACGTCAGACGGTTTCCTCCGCGTCGCGCGCGGCGAACACCTCGCGCGCGGCGAAGGTGGCGTTCAGCGCGCGCGGGAATCCCGCGTAGACCGCCGAGTGCATGAGCGCTTCGGTGACTTCCTCGCGGCTGAGCCCGACGTTCAGCGCCGCGCCGATGTGCACCTTCAGCTGCGGTTCGCAGCCGCCGAGTGCGGTCAGCACGCCGAGGGTGACCAGCTGGCGGCTGCGCGGGTCGAGGCCGGGCCGGTCGTACATGTCGCCGAAGGCGAACGCGGCCACGTGGTGCCCGAACGCGGGGTTGATGTCGGCGAGGGAATCGATGACGGCTTCGCCCTGGTGACCGTCGATGCGGGACAGCACCTCGAGTCCGTTCTTGCGGCGGGCGAGGTTTTCCGGGCTGTCGATGTCGTGCTGGGTCACGGGAGAGGGCCTTCCTGGTAGGTGGCAATCTTGTATTCGGTGGCGGCGAGGGAAAGCTGCAGCTGAGCGATCTGGGCACGCAAGGTGTCGCGGTGCTCCAAGAGCATTTCGCGTCGTTCGGGCACGGTGTCCGCGCCGGACTCGATCAGCTCGACGTACCGGCGCAGGTCGCTGATCGGCATGCCCGACACGCGCATCCGTGTCAGGAACACGAGACGGCGCACCGACGCCGCGTCGTAAACGCGGTGCCCGGCGCTGTCGCGGGCGACCTCGACCAATCCGATCCGCTCGTAGTACCGCAGCGTGTGCGGGTTCAGCCCGAGGTGTTCCGCAGTGGTGGCGATGTCCCACTCGTTCGCGTCGTCGTCCCGGGCCAGTTCCCGCAGCGCTTCGACCGACACCGTGCCCGGCGGGTCGACCGCCAGGCGCAGCGCCTCGGTCAGCGCGTCTTCCTTCTCCATGTCCAAGACGCTAAGCCTGTGAGCGCGCTCAAACGCAAGCGCTAACCCACAGACCGGACCCGCGTCACCAAAACCCCGGCCAGCAACGTCGCCACCGCGGACGCCGCGAACAGCCCCGGATACCCGCCGAGCCAGTGCAGGATCAGCGTCGTGAGCAGCGGCGCGACCACCTGCGGCAGCGAGTTCGCGATGTTGACGACGCCGAGGTCCTTGGCCCGGTTCTGCGCCGCGGGCAGCACCTGCGTCAGCATCGCCAGCGCGACCGCCATGTAGACGCCGAACCCGACGCCCAGCAACGGCGACGCCACCAGCGCCACCGGCCAGCTCTGCCAGATCACCAGCAGCAGCGCGGCCAACGCCATGATCGCTGCCGAGCCGAGGACATACGGCTTCCGCTTGCCGGACTTGTCCGAGAAGTGCCCGGCCAGCACCGCGCCGATCACCAATGCCACGCCGTACAGCCCCATCATGATCAGCAGGCCGCTGTCCGGATCGGGGTAATGCACCGCGTCCTTGAGGAAGAACAGCAGGTAGAGCGTGCCGAACGCGTTGCCGAGGTTGATCATGAAGTGGCAGCCCCACGCCCACGCGAAGTCCGGATGCCGCCGCGGCGAGACCCACAGGTCGGCGAGGATTTCGCGGATCCGGCCGCTCGGGCGGAACTCCACCGGCAGCCGCGCATCCGGCGTGCGGAGCACGAACGCGGCCGCACCGGCGAGCACGATCGCGGCGCAAGCGGCGTAGCCGAGCGGCAGTCCGGCGAGGTCGAGCATCACTACGACCACCACCGCGCCGAGCACGGTGCCGAGCATCTGCGCGATGCCGACCAGCCCGCCGACCTGCGCGCGCTGCCCGACCGGAACCCGGTCGGCGATGCCGGACATCAGCGTCGCGAGCATGCCGTTGAGCCCGGCCTGCACGAGACACCAGCCGATCGTCATCACGACGACGTTCGGGGCCTCGGCCAGCACCAGCAGCCCGGCCGCGCCGATCGCGCCGCCCGCGATCGTCCACGGATGCCGCCTGCCGAACCGCGAGCAGGTGCGGTCCGAGAGCAGGCCGATCGCCGGGTTCGCGACGAGCGCGACAGCCGCGCCGATGCCGGTCACGACACCGAAGACGGTTTCCTTATGCGCGGCGTCGAGCAGTTCGGCCTGCTGCGGAAGCAGGACCTGGATCGGCGCGTAGACGCCGAGCCAGAGCGCGATGTTCGCGAGGAACAGCAGCGTCATCCACCCGGCGCGGACGCGCTTGACCGGCTCGGCGAAGACGTCCGGGACAGCGGCGGCGGTGTCACTCATGGCGGACCAGCTTCCGGTACCAGGCGAAGGAATCCTTGGGCGTACGGCGTTGTGTCTCGTAATCCACGTGGACTAGCCCGAACCGCGGCGCGTAGCCCTTGGACCATTCGAAGTTGTCCAGCAGCGACCAGACGAAGTATCCGCGCACGTCGACTCCGGCATCCATCGCTTCGCGCAGCGCCTGCAGATGGCTGGCGAGGAATTCGATCCGCTCAGGGTCGGGGACGGTGCCGTCGGCGGCCGGTTCGTCGGCGAAGCTACAGCCGTTTTCGGTGATCTGGATCGGCGGCAGGTGTTCGCGGTAGCGCTCGTGGAAGGACACCAGCAGGTCGCGCAACGCCTGCGGGACGATCGGGGAATCGTTGGTGGTCATGGAATAGCCCTCGATCGGGCGGAGTTCGAACGCCAGCGGGTTGCCTTCGCCGGGGGCCGTGACGCCTTGGGGTTCGTAGTAGTTGACGCCGTAGAAATCGAGCGGCTGCGCGATCGTGGCCAGGTCGTCGGCGAAGTTCTCCGGCAGGTGCGGGTGGACCTGCTCGGGGTAGCTGCCGAGCAGCATCGGGTCGGCGAAGGTGCGGTTGATCAGCGCGTCGAGCCAGTCGGCGGCCGCGCGGTCGGCGGGCGTGTCGTGGTCCGGCCAGATCGGCGAGTGGTTGTTCGCGGTGCCGATGCCGGTCGCGCCCGCCGCGCGCAGCGCCTGCACGGCCAGCCCGTGCGCGAGGTTCTGGTGATGCGCGGTGGGGAGCGCGTCGAGCAGGAGGAACTCGCCGGGCGCGTACTCGCCGATGCCGTATCCGTAGATCGACATGACCATCGGCTCGTTGAGCGGGATCCAGAGTTTCGCCCGATCGGCGAAATGCTCCCCCACGATCGTGGCGTATTCGGCGAAGCGGAAGGCGGTGTCGCGGGAGCGCCAGCCGCCCGCGTCCTCGATCGCCTGCGGCGTGTCCCAGTGGTACAGCGTGATCGCCGGAGCTATTCCGGCCGCGCATACCTCGTCGATCAGCTTGTCGTAGAAGGCAAGTCCCTCCGCGTTGGCCTTGCCCGTGCCGTCGGGCTGGATGCGCGGCCACGCGATCGACATCCGGTAGGCGCCGACGCCGAGTTCCGCCATCAGGGCGATGTCCTCGGAGTAGCGGTGGTAGTGGTCGGCCGCTACCTTGGCGTCCTCGCCCCGGGCGATCTTGCCTTCGGTGGCGGTGAACGTGTCCCAGATGGACGGTCCCCGGCCGCCCTCGGCCGTCGCCCCCTCGATCTGGAACGCCGAGGTCGAGACACCCCACAGGAAGCCGGGCGGGAAGGTCGGATGGTCCACGCTGAGCACCCCTTGCCTTCGGACACCCTCGCGGGTGAACGTGAAAAGTTCTCATATGTTAGGTCGTCACTCGTCTCGGGGGAAGCCCCGCGGGGCGCTAAAGTCCCAGATCAGATGAGTGAATCGCGAGAGACTCCGAGGAACGACGTGGCCGAGACCCAGGCTGAACCCACACCGTTGCGGCGAAAGCCGGTTCAGCAACGCAGTGCCCGGCGGGTGGAACAGATGCTGGACGCGAGCGCCGTGCTGATCGACGAACTGGGCTACGACGCGCTCACCACCACGCTGATCGCCAAACGCGCGGGCGTCGCGGTCGGGTCGCTGTACCAGTTTTTCCCGGACAAACGCGCGGTCGTGCAGGCGCTGACGCAGCGAAACCTGGAACGGTTCGTGGCCGCGGTGAACGAGCGGCTGCAGCAGCTCAGCCCCGAGCACTGGTGGAACATCGTCGACTCGGTGCTCGACATCTACCTGCAGATGCACCGCGAGGTGCCGGGGTTCTCGAAGGTCCACTTCGGAGACGTCATCGACGTCCGGCTGCTGGCTGACGACCGCGACAACAACTCGGTCATCGCGGATTCGCTGGTCGAAATCCTGCGCGGGCACGTCGACCGCCCGGCCGACGAACTCCGGTTCGCCATCGCGATCGCCAACGAGACGGCGGACGCGCTGCTGAAGCTCGCCTTCCGCCGCGACCCGAACGGGGACGAGCGGATCGTCGCCGAGGCCAAGCACGTGGTGAAGGGTTATCTGGCAAGCAAATTCGGCGACTGAGGCCAGCACCGGCTCAGCCGAAGTTCTGCCCCTCGCCGCGGTAAGTCGGGACGGTTCGCTCCACCTGGCTGCCGCGTACGAGGTGGTAGGCCAGGAAGCGTTCGGCCAATTCCCCGGCTTTCGCGTGCCGCAGCCAGACCCGGTCGCCGAGCCGCAGGGTGCGCGCGGCCTCGCCGGTCACCGGCGTCTGCACCTCGCCGGCACCTTCGAAACCCAGCAGGCGCAAGCCTTCCGGCAGGTACGGCGACGGTTCGCGCGACGGACCGGTCGGGCCGGAAGCGATGTAGCCGCCGGAGTACAGCGTCGCGACGTTCTTCGCCGGACGGCGCACCACCGGCAGCGCGAACAACGCGGCCGGGCGCGGCTGGAAGTGCGAATAGCCGTCGAAGAGCGTCGGCGCGAGGAAGCCGGAACCGGCGGCGATCTCGGTGACTACGTTCTCCGCGCCGGTGGTTTCGATGCTTCCGGTGCCGCCGCCGTTGACGAATTCCAGGTCAGCGACCTCGCGCACGGCACGGACCGCGGCACTCCGGCGGCGGGCCAGTTCCGCGGCGGAACGGCGTTGCATCCAGCCGACCACCCGGTTCTGCAGGCCTTTTCCGGCGGCGTCGCCGAGCCCGGCGATCTGGCCTTCGTACGCCATCATCCCGACCAGCTTGAAGCCCGGCCGGTCGACGATCTTCCGCGCCACCGCCGCGGCTTGCCCCGGTTTGAACACCGGCGAACGCCGGGTGCCGACGTGTACGCCGGGCAGTGGCCGCCAGGACGCGTCGAGTTCGAGGCACACGCGGATGTCCGGGTGGCCGTGGCCGAGCGCGGCGTCGACCAGGTCGAGGTGTTCGGTCGAGTCGACCATGATCGTGACTGCCGCGCGGGCGCGTTCGCTCGCGGCCAGCCGACGGAGCGCTTCGTGGTCGGCGGTTGGGTACGCGACCACGATGTCGTCGGAAGTGCCCAGCTCAGCGTGCCAAACGGCCTCGGCGAGCGAGTAGCACATCAGGCCTTCGAAGCCGTCTCGCGCGAGCGCTCGCTCCAGCAGCGCACGGCAGCGCACGGACTTGCTGACCACCCGGATCGGCTTGCCCGCGGCCCGGCGCAGCAGGTCGTCGGCGTTGGCGTCGAAGGTGTCCAGGTCGACGATCGCGAGCGGCGGATCCAGGTCCTTCGTCGCGAGGTCGTACCCGTGCGCTGAGGTGGTCACGCACTTACGGTACGACAACAACGCTTGAAACGCGAATACTATTCACTTACGGTTCCGGCATCTATCGTGGGAACCTTCCAGCGAAGAACAGGTGCCGCAATGACGTGGAGCAACTGGGCCGGAACGGCCAAGGCCACCCCGCAACGGGTGCACCGGCCGCGCAGCGCGGCCGAGATCGCCGAGGTCGTGGCCGGGGTCGCCGAGGCGGGGCACCGCGTGCGCGCGTGGGGCAGCGGGCATTCGTTCACCGCGATCGCGGCCGCCGATTCCGACGCGCTCGACCTCACCGCGTGGACCGGCATCGAACGCGCCGATCTCGAAACGCAGCAGGTCACCGTCCGTTCCGGCACCACTCTCCGCACTCTCAACGCCGCCCTCGACGCGCTCGGGCTCGCGATGACGAACCTCGGTGACATCGACGCACAGACGATCGCTGGCGCGATTTCCACCGGCACGCACGGCACCGGTGCGCGCTTCGGCGGAATCTCGACGCAGATCGTCGCGCTGGAACTCGTGCTCGCGGACGGTTCCCTGGTCCGTTGTTCGGCCGACGAGCGTCCGGAGTTGTTCCACGCCGCCCGCGTCGGCCTTGGTGCGCTTGGCGTGATCAGCACGGTGACCCTCCAATGTGAACAGTCCTTTGTGCTCTCCGCGCAGGAACGTCCGGAGCCGCTGGAGCAGGTCCTCGAAGGTTTCGACGACAACGCCGCGAACAACGACCACTTCGAGTTCTACTGGTTTCCCTACGGCAGCAAGGCGTTGGTGAAGCGCAACAACCGCCTGCCGGTGCACGCCGAGCGGAAACCGTTGTCCCGCCTCAAGCAGTTCGTCGACTACGAGCTCACCGAGAACATCGCGTTCGGCGGACTCTGCCGACTCGGCCGCGCGGTGCCGAAACTGGTGCGGCCACTCGGTGCGTTCGCCTCGCAGGTGTCGTCGCCGCGCGAGTACAGCGATCTTTCGCACCGCGTTTTCGTGACCCATCGCGGCGTGCGGTTCGTGGAATCCGAGTACGCGGTCCCGCGCGAATCCGTGCTCGACGTGCTGGCCGAACTGCGCGGAGTGGTGCCGCGGCTGAAAGACCCGGTGGCGTTCCCGGTCGAGGTGCGGGTGGCCGCGGCGGACGACATCTGGCTGTCCACCGCGAACGGCCGCGACTCCGCGTACATCGCGATCCACCAGTTCCTCGGCATGCCCTACCGCGAGTACTTCTCCGCGTTCGAGAACGTCGTGGGCCAGGTCGGCGGACGGCCGCACTGGGGCAAAATGCACGATCTCGACGCGTCCGTGCTGCGCACCCGCTATCCGCATTTCGACGATTTCCTGCGGATCCGCAAGGAATGCGACCCGGCCGGGACGTTCACCAACACGTACCTCGACCGGGTCCTCGGCAGCGTCTGATCAGTTCGGCTCGAACAGCGAACTGACCGACTCTCCATTGTGGATTCGCCGCATCGCCTCGGCCAGCGCCGGGGCGATGGACAGGATCCGCAGCTTCTCCGTGCGTTCCTCGACCGGAACCGGCACCGTGTTCGTGCAGACGATCTCCAGCACGTCCTCCTGGCCGCCGATCCGCTTGAGCGCACCGTCGGCGAACAGCCCGTGCGTGCAGGCCACCCGGATCGACCGCGCGCCCATCTCCCGCAGCCGGCCGAGCAGTTCCAGGACTGTGCTGCCGCGCGCGATCTCGTCGTCCAGCACGATGATGTCGCGGCCCGCGATCTCGCCGATCACCGACGTGATCTCGACCCGGTCGTCGGCGAACCGCTGCTTGGCACCGGCCGCGACCTTCGCCCCGAGCAACCGGGCGAAATGCGCGGCTTCCTTGGCGTTGCCCAAATCCGGCGACACGACCGTCGTCTCCGAAAGGTCGTACTGCCGGAAGTACCGCGCCAGCTCGTGCAGCGCGTGCAGATGGTCGACCGGCACGCTGAAGAACCCGTGCACCTGCGGCGAGTGCAGCGTCATGGTGAGCACGCGGTTCGCGCCCGCGGTGACCATCAAGTCCGCGACCAGCCTCCCGCCGATGGAGATCCGCGGCGCGTCCTTTTTGTCCGAGCGCGCGTACGAATAGTGCGGCATCACCACGGTGGTGCGCGCGGCCGAGGCACCGCGGGCCGCGTCGAGCATCAGCAGCAGCTCGACCAGGTTCTCCTGCACCGGTTTGACCAGCGGCTGGATCAGGAAGACGTCCCGCTCGCGGCAGTTGGCCTGGAGCTGGACCTGCAGACAGTCGTTGGCGAACCGGTCGATCTCCACCGGAAGCAGCGGAACGCCCAGGTTGGCGCAGATTTCCTCGGCGAGCTCGGGATGCGCGCTGCCGCTGAAAACCGCGATGTCGCGCATCAGATCCGGGACAGCGCGTCGGCGATGGAATCGTCGCCGGAGACCAGCTCCAGCGTGCGCCGGGCCGTCGCCGGAGTGTCGAGCAGCGCCAGCAGCACCGCGGCGACGTCCTCGCGCGGGATCTCCCCGCTGCCGACCTTCTCCGCGATCTTCACCTGCCCGGTACCGGAATCGTTGGTGAGGCGACCGGGGCGCAGGATCGTCCAGTCGAGGTCGCGGGCCTTGAGGTCTTCCTCGGCGGCGCGCTTGGCCCGCAGGTAGGCGGCGAAAACCGGGTCGAAGCCGGGGTCGTCCGCCTTGTCCGCGTTGATCGAACCGACCTGGATGAACCGGCGGACGCCAGCACGCTGCGCGGCATCGGCGAACAGCACGGCCGCACCGCGGTCCACAGTGTCTTTGCGCCCCTCGCCGCTGCCCGGGCCGGCACCGGCGGAGAACACCGCGGCGTCCGCGCCTTCGAGCACCTTGGCGACAGCGTCCACATCGGACTTCTCGAGGTCGAGCACGACAGTCTCGGCGCCGACGGCGGTGAGGTCGGCTTCGTGCTCGGGGTTGCGCACGATGCCGACCGGCGCGTCGTGCCGCTGCGCGAGCAGCTTTTCCAGGTGCAGGGCGATCTGGCCGTGTCCGCCAGCAATGACGACTCGCATGAGCCCGACTCTATCGCCGCACGCGCACCGTCGCCGGTGCTTCAGTCCGCCTCGGCGGGGACCGGGGCGTCGGCGTCCTCGCGCAGCAACAGGTCGTAGGCCATCTCGTTGACCCAGCGCGAAACCGGGTCCTCCTGCAGCAGCACCCGGTCGTGGTGGGTGTCGAGGTCGAGGTCGGTGGTGGCGTACGGGTCGGCGGTGACGACCGCGAGGCCGTAGGCGCGGGCGCGCGGCAGGCAGTTCGTCACGTAGTCGTCGGTCAGCACGGCAGGCGATGGGAGCACCATCGCGGCCTCGCCGTAGCGCGAAAAGGGCACCGCGGAGGCCATCGCGGTCCGCCAGTGCCGGGCGACCGCGAGGACGCCGATGATCTCGGCGGCCGGCGCGGGTGCGGTCGCGGCCAGCTCTGGCCAGGTCCAGGTGTCGACGAGGGCGCGATCGGCGACGGGACCGACACCCATCGCGATCCGCTCCGCGTGCACGTCGGTCTTGAGCTTCGCGACGATGCTGACCTTGCGGCCGAGCAGGGTCGTCGCGGGCAGCACCACGCCGTTCCAGCCCAGCAGGGCCGCGGCCTTGCGCGCCAGCTCGTCGACGCTCGCGGGGAGCTCGATCGGCGGCAGCACCCGGCTCGCCGTCGTCCGGCTGCGCTTCGCACCGCCGGCGACCGTCGAGCGCTCGGTGTTCTGTGGGGTAGCCGCCACGAGTCCGCCTCCTTCAAGCACCTGTTCCCAAGTACCGGCGAAAACCGGTACATGAACTGAGTACCAGGGCAAAGACGCGAGGTCTCCGGGTTGCCCGGCCGCGTGCGATCGGCGGCGCTCAGCGGTCGGTGACCGGTCGGTAGGCGGTCGTTCGACTTCAGCCCGACCGTGCGGCCAACCGAGTGAGACGGGGGTGAGTGGTGCGCACGGAGCGCTTCCCCTGGGTGGCACGGCACCCCGCGCGGGGCAGGGCAGGCGGCGCAATGCCTTACTCCGATCGGCCTAATCGACCGGGTTCCACAGTGGACTTTCCCTGGTCACAGGCGTCACCCGGATGGCGGGTGAGCTTCGCCGCAGCGGGGGTTCGGGTCTCCGGTTTAGGGTTACCCGTCGGTCAAGTACCCGCCGGGAGGACCAGGATGCGCTCGCCGAAGGACTTCTTCGCCCCGCTCGCCGTCGGAGCGCCGCAGCCGCCGCGGCAGATCCCGGTGCGGCCGTCGCGCATGATCCACTTTTTCGATCCGGGCAACGAAAAGATGGCCGCGAAGGTCCCGGACATCGCGAAGAAGACCGACGTGTTGCTGGGCAACCTGGAGGACGCGGTCCGCGCGGACCGCAAGGAAGCCGCGCGCGCCGGGCTGGTGTCGATCGCGAAGGCCACGGACTTCGGCCGCACCCAGCTGTGGACGCGAGTGAACAGCCTCGATTCGCCGTGGGTGCTCGACGATCTGATCACGCTGGTCACCGAGATCGGCGACAAGCTCGACGTGATCATGATCCCGAAGGTCGAAGGCGCACAGGACATTCACTACGTCGACCGGTTGCTGGCGCAGCTGGAAGCGCGCGCCGGGCTGACGAAACCGCTGCTGGTGCACGCGATCCTGGAAACGGCGAGCGGCGTGGCGAATGTCGAGGAAATCGCCGGCGCGTCTCCGCGCATGCAGGGCATCTCGCTGGGCCCGGCCGACCTGGCCGCGAGCCGCCGGATGAAGACGACCCGCGTCGGCGGCGGGCATCCGGGATATCTGGTGCGCACCGATCCGGTCGGCGACGACCTCACCGAGGGCCGCACGACGTATCAGCAGGATCTGTGGCACTACACGGTCGCGCGGATGGTCGACGCGTGCGCGATGAACGGAATCCTTCCGTACTACGGGCCGTTCGGCGACATCCGCGACGTGGTGGCGTGCGAGGACCAGTTCCGCAACGCATTCCTGCTCGGCTGTGTCGGCGCGTGGAGCCTGCACCCGGTGCAGATCGACATCGCGAAGAAGGTTTTCTCGCCGTCCCCCTCCGACGTGGCGTGGGCCCGGCGCGTGATCGCCGAGATGGGCGACGGCACCGGTGCGGTGATGATCGACGGGAAAATGCAGGACGACGCCTCGGTCAAGCAGTGCCGGGTGGTCGTGGAACTGGCCGACGAACTGGCCGCTGACGACCCCGAACTGGCCGCCGCGTATGACGCCGCGACGAAGGAGATCCAGTCATGACCGAACTCCGCCCGCGGCGGTCCGTGCTGTACATGCCCGGTGCGAACGAACGCGCGCTGGAGAAGGCGAAGACGCTTCCGGCGGATGCGTTGATCCTGGACCTGGAAGACGCCGTCGCCCCGGACGCGAAGGAAGCCGCGCGGGAACGGGTGTGCGCTGCTGTTGGCACCTATGGCTCGCGCGAAGTGACGATCCGGGTCAACGGCCTGGACACCGAATGGCACGACGCCGACCTGCGCGCCGCGGCTGCCGCCGGTCCCGCCGCCGTGGTGGTGCCGAAGGTGAACTCGGCGGCCGAGGTGCACAACATCGAGCGCGCGCTGGAGCTTGGCGGAGCGCCGGAGCACACGAAGATCTGGGCGATGGTGGAGACGCCGATCGCGATGCTGCACGCTTCGGAGATCGCGGGCGCGTCGGAGCGGTTGACCGTGCTGGTGATGGGCACGAACGACCTGGCGAAGGAACTGCACGCGGAGTTCGTGCCGGGCCGGGGACCGTTGCTGGGCGGGCTTTCGCTGTGCCTGCTGGCCGCGCGCGCGACCGGGAAGGTGATCCTGGACGGGGTCTACAACGACGTCAAGGACGCGGCCGGGTTCGAGGCGGAGTGCCTGCAGGGGCGGCAGTACGGGTTCGACGGGAAGACGTTGATCCATCCTTCGCAGGTGGATCCTTGCAACCGGATCTTCGCTCCTTCGGAGGAGGAGATCGACCGGTCCAAGCGGATCATCGCGGCGTTCGAGGAGGCTTCGGCCGAGGGACGCGGTGTGGTGACTGTGGATGGGCGGATGATCGAGAACCTGCATGTGGAGAACGCGCGGCGGGTGCTGGCGTTGGCGGAGGCCATTGGGGCGGCTAGCTGACCGGCCAAGGGCGCTGTTCCCCGCGCAGCTTCTCGAACTCCGCCGCGACTCGCAGCACCTCCAGGTCGGCGAACCGGCGACCCGCGATCTGCAGGCCGATCGGCAACCCCTCCTGGGTGTAGCCGCAGTTCACCGACACCGCGGGCTGGCCGGACATGTTGTACGGCACGGTGAAAGCGATGTGCTCGAACGGCCGCGTCGGGTCGTTTGTCGGGGACGCCCATTCGGCCGGCGGCGGCAGCACGGGGCAGGTCGGCGACAGGACCACGTCGTACGGTTCGGTCGCGCTCAGGGTCGCCACGCTGATCGCGTCGATGGCGGCGAACCCGCGGTAAGTGTCCACACCGGACGCATTCGCGCCACCGGCTGCCCAATCCGCGATGTACGGCAGGACTCGGGCGCGCTGGTCTTCCGTCAGCGCGGCCATGTCCGACCAGGCGCGGACTCGCCAGAAGGTGTCCAGGCCGTCCAGGTGGTCGCGGGTCAGGAATGGGGCAACGGGTTCCACGATCGCACCGGCGGACGCGAACAAATCAGCGGCGGCAGTGACTGCGTCGGCGACTTCCGGAGTGACGGGGAGGCCGACGCCGGGATCCAGTTGCAGGCCGACGCGCAGGCCGTTGAGGGAACCGGTCAGGGAGAGCCAGTAGATCGACGCTGGCGGCAGGCTGAGGTGGTCGCGTGAATCGGGTTGGGCCAGGACGCTCATCAGCAGGGCGGTGTCGGCGACAGTCCTGGTCAAGGGTCCGGCGACGCGGCCGAGGAAGGGCGGATCGACTGGTACTCGGCCGAAGCTGGGTTTCAGGCCGACCAGACCGCACCAACCGGCGGGGAGGCGGATTGAGCCGCCGATGTCGGTGCCTACGTGCAAGGGGCCGTAGCCCGCGGCGGCTGCAGAGGCGGCCCCTGCGCTGGAGCCGCCGGGCGTGCGCGTGACGTCCCACGGGTTGCGCGAAGCGATGTGGAAGCTTGAGAGGCCTGAGGTGAGCATGCCGTAGTCGGGCATGGTCGTCTTTGCCAGCAGTACTGCGCCTGACTCGCGTACGCGGGCTGCGGCGGGAGCGTCGGCGGCGGCGGGCGTTAGAGCGGTAGCGGCGGTGCCTAGCGGGGTGGGGACGCCGTAGGAGGCGATGTTTTCCTTCAGCGTCAAGGGGACGCCGTCGATGGCACCGGAGGGTTCGCCAGCGTGCCAACGTGCTTCGGACGCCTTCGCTGCTTCGCGGGCTGAAGCGGCGTCGTACGCGTACAGGGCGTGCAATTCGGGTTCGCGGGCGTCGATGCGCGCGAGGACGGCTTCGGTGACTTCGACTGGCGAGAACGTCTGTGCGCGGTACCCGGCTACCAGCTCGTTAGCGGTCAGGTCGGCCAATTCGGTCATCGCGGAACCTCCGATTCACGAAGCGGGTGGGTCAAAGCGTCCGTCGACTGCGGTCCAGCCGCCGTCGACGGCCAGGACGGAGCCGGTGACGAAGGTCGAAGCGTCCGAAGCGAGGTACACGACGGCACCGGCCAGTTCGTCCGCGCGCGCCCAGCGGCCGAGGGCGCCCTTCTGCGCGTACGCGTCGTACCAGTCGGGGCGCGCTTTGATCTGTGCGGTCAACGGTGTCTCTACAACGCCAGGGGCGATGGCGTTGACGCGTACGCCGGACGGTCCGAACTCAGCAGCCGCAGTGCGGAAGAGCTGCACGAGGCCGCCCTTCGTTGCTGCGTACGGGCCTTGGCCGGGTTCGACGGTGGTGCCGCGGATTGACGAGAAGCCGATGATGCTTCCCCGGCCCTGCTCGACCATCGGTGCGCCGAACGCGCGCAGCACCTCGAAGGCGACGCCCAGGTTCAGCTCCACCACGCGGTCGAACTCTTCGCGCGTGTAGTCCAGCAGGCGTTTCCGGACGTTCGTGGCGGCGGTCAGCACGACGGCGTCCAGCGGTCCCAGTTCGGTGGCGGCAGCAGCGATCGCACCAGGAGCGAGCAGGTCGATCTCGTACGCCTCGCCGACACCGGTCTCCCTAGCCGCAGCAAGGTCTCGGTCCGCGCAGATCACCGACGCGCCGTGTGCGGCAAGGGCTCGGGCGGCCTCGCGGCCGATCCCGCTGCCCGCGCCGAGAACGACGGCGCGGCGGCCGTCCATGCGGAACAGTCCGGCGTAGTTCACGGGCGCAGCACCGCCATCCTGGTCACGGTCAGCTCTTCGACGGCGAATCGCGGCCCCTCGCGGCCGATCCCGGAGTCCTTGACCCCGCCGTACGGCATCGTGTCGGACCGGAAACCCGGCACCTCGTTCACCACTACCCCGCCGACCTCCAGCTCGTCCAGCGCCCGGAACGCGGTCTTCAGCGAGCGGCTGTACACACTCGCATGCAGCCCGTACCGCGAGGCGTTGACCGCGGCGAACGCTTCGTCCACATCGGACACTGTGCGCAGGCAGACGACCGGGCCGAAGATCTCTTCGTCCCAGCATTCGACGCCGTCTGGGACGTCCGCGAGCACTGTCGGATCCAGCACACCGTCACGCACCGAGCCGCCAGCAAGCAGCCGAGCGCCTGCCGCGATCGCTTTGTCGACCCACTCGGCGACCCGGGTGGTCGAGCGCTCGTCGATCAGCGAGGACACCCTCGTGCTAGCAGAACGCGGATCACCAACGGTCACTTCGCCGAGCCGCGCGAGCACCTTGTCGGTGAACTCCGCGGCCACCGAAGACACCGCCAGCACGCGCTGTACGGAAATGCAGGCCTGCCCGGACGCATAGAACCCGCCGCGCAGCACGGCATCCGCAGCCGCATCGAGGTCAGCATCCTCAGCGACCACCAGCGCCGCGTTCGAGCCCAGCTCCAGCAGGGTCTTCGTCGGCGCGGCGTCCCGGGCGATCTGGTGACCGACGGCGGCCGAGCCGGTAAACGACACCGCACCGATCCGCCGGTCCGTGACCAGCGCCGATCCAACCGAAGCGTCTCCGGTGACCAGCTGAACCATCGCGGGCAAGTCGGTCAGCGAGCGGACCAGGTGCACCAGCCACAGCGTCGCCAACGGGGTTTGCGGCGCGGGCTTCACCACCACCGGACAGCCGGCGGCAATGGCGGGCGCGATCTTGTGCGACGCCAGCAGCAGCGGGTAGTTGAACCCGGCGATCCCGACCACCACACCGATCGGCTTGCGTTTCCAGAACCCGACCAGCCCGTCCCCCGACGGCAGCAGGTCAAGCGGCACGGTTTCGCCGTGCAGCCGCGACACTTCCTCGGCTGCGGCTTCCCAGGTGACGATCGTCCGGGCGACTTCCACCTGACAATCGACCAGCGGTTTTCCCGTCTCCAGCACGAGAAGCTGCTCGAACTCCGCACGACGCTCGCGCACCGCTAAAGCCACGTCGTTCAGCAACGACCGGCGAGCCCGCGAAGGCAGCGAAGCAACTTCGCGAGCCACTGCTACTGCTTCATCGACGGCCCGGGCAGCCAGCGCAGCAGTGCCGACCGGCGCGGTGCCGATCACGCTGCCGTCATAGGGAAACACCACGTCCGCGGTATCCACTGTGGACACCCAGCCGGGACCAATCGGTAGGCCGTCCGGGTAGTCAGGCATCCGTTTCTCCCTTCAACCGGGCCAGCTCGGTCCGCAGATTGGGCGCGGCGGCCAGCAGTTCCCGGGTGTACTCGTGCTCCGGTTCGGCGTAAACCTGGTCCACCGCCCCGATTTCCACGATCTCCCCGCGCCGCATCACCGCGACGCGATCGCACACATGCCGCACCACGCCGAGGTCGTGCGATACGAAAATCAGCGTCAGCGAGAACTCGTCGACCAGCCGGGCCAGCAGGTCCAGGATCTGCGCGCGCACCGAAACGTCCAGCGCGCTCACCGGTTCGTCCGCGATCAGCACGCTCGGGTTCGGCGCGAGCGCACGGGCGATCGAGATCCGCTGCCGCTGTCCGCCGGAAAACTGGTGCGGATACCGCATCGCCGCGTCCTCGGGCAGTCCGACGGCGGTCAGCAGCTCCGCGACCCGCTCCGGCGACCGGCGGCCGAGCGGTTCGGAGATGATGTCCCGCACGCGCATCCGCGGGTCGAGCGAGCCCATCGGGTCCTGGAAAACGATCTGCATTTCCCGGCGCAGGAACCGCAGCTTCCGCTCAGGCAACGAGTCGATCCGCTGCCCCTGGAACGACACCGTGCCCGCCGTCGGCCGGTCCAAGGCGGCGAGCAAGCGCACCAACGTGGACTTCCCGGAGCCGGATTCGCCGACGATCCCAAACCGCTCACCTGCGGAAACGTCGAAACTCAAACCGCGCAACGCATGCACGTCCCGCCGCGTATACCGCCGCTCCAAATCCCGCACCGAGATCATCGCGCGCCCTCCAGATCAGAAGCCGCCAGCAACCGCTGCGTGTAGGAATGCTTCGGCGCGGTCAGCACCTCCCGGGTCGAGCCATGCTCCACAATGGACCCGTCGAGCATCACGAGCACCCGGTCGCACATTTGCGCCACCACCGCCAGATCGTGCGTGATGAACAGCAGCGAGCTCTCCGCCGACAATCGGTCGCGAATCAGGCTGAGGATCTGCGCCTGCACGGTGACGTCCAGCGCGGTCGTCGGCTCGTCGCAGATCAGCAGCGCCGGGTCGTTGGCCAGCGCGATCGCCAGCACCACCCGCTGCCGCTGCCCACCGGACAGCTGATGCGGATACGCCCGCGCGACGCCCGGCAATCCGACCGCGGCCAGCAGTTCCTCCGCCGGACGCCCGCGACGGCCGTGCACCCGGAACGGCTCGGTGACCTGCCGTCCGATCCGCATCGCCGGGTTCAGCGCAGTCATCGGCTCCTGGAACACCATCGCCATCCCGTTGCCGCGCAACCGGGACAGCTCCTTTTCCGACGCTCCGAGCAGCTCCCGGCCGTCCAGCCGCACCGAGCCGGTGGCCGACAGTTCTTCCGGCAGCAGGCCCAGCACGGACAGCGCGGTGAGCGATTTCCCGGACCCGGATTCGCCGATCAGCCCGACCCGCTCGCCCGCGCCGAGCTCGAACGAAACCCCGCGCACGAGGTCCGCGACCTGCAGGTTTTCCACCGTCAGCGTCATACCCGGGCCGCCAATCGGGGGTCGAGACGGTCGCGCAGACCGTCGCCGAGAAGGTTGAATCCGAGCACTGCCACCGCGATCGCGACGCCGGGCACGAGCGCGAGCCGCGGATGCGCGGTGAGCAGTTCCTGCGACTCCTGCAGCATCCGGCCCCACGACGGCGTCGGCGGCCGGGTGCCGAAGCCGAGGAACGACAGCGCCGCCTCGGCCAGCACCGCGATCGCGAACGACACCGAGGCCTGCACGATCAGCAACCCGCCGATGTTCGGCAGCACGTGCGACCAGGCGATTCGCGTCCGCGACCGGCCGCCGGCCCGCGCGGCGAGCACGTATTCGCTGCTCATCACCTGCAACGAGCCGGACCGCGCGATCCGGGCGAACGACGGGATGGTCGCGATGCCGATGGCGACCATCGCGGTGAGCGTGTCCGCACCGAAGACCGCGCCGAACATGATCGCCAGCAGCAGCGCGGGAAACGCGAGCACCAGGTCGTTCACCCGCATCACGAACTCGCCGAGCCACCGCGGAGCCATCGCCGCCAGCACGCCCAGCGGAGTGCCGATGACCGCTGCGATGCCGACCGCGACGACGCCGACGTACAGCGTGGTCCGCGCGCCGACGAGGATCTGGCTGAAGACGTCGCGACCGAATTTGTCCGTGCCGAACAGGTGCTCGGCCGAGAAGCCGAGCAGCCGGTCCGCCGCGTTGACCTGCACCGGGTCGTACGGCGTCCAGACGAACGACACCAGCGCGGCCAGCACGACGAGCGCGACCAGGATCCCGCCGAGCAGGAGATTTCCGTTGCGGCGCATCAAGACCCCCGCAGTCGCGGGTCGAGCACCGAATACAGCACGTCGACCACGAAGTTCACCAGCAGCACCCCGGCCACCAGCACCAGCACGATCCCTTGCACCGTCAGCAGATCGCGCTGCGCGACCGCGTCCAGCAGCATGCTGCCGAGACCCGGCAGCACGAACACCCGCTCCACTACGACCGCGCCGATCAGCAGCGTCGTCAGCTGCAGGCCGAGCACAGTGACCACCGGGACGGACGCGTTGCGCAGCCCGTGCCGGAACAGCGCTTGACCTGGCAATAGCCCCTTGGATCGGGCGGTGCGCAGGTAGTCCTGGCCGAGCGTGTCGAGCACCGCCGAGCGGACGTACCGCGTGAGCACCGCGCCCTGGACCAGACCGAGCGACAACGCCGGGAGGATCAGTCCGCGCAGGAACTCGCCCGCGTCCTGGTCCGGCGGCGTCCATCCGCCGCTCGGCAGCCAGCGCAGCTGTACGGCGAAAATCTGCACCAGGATGATGCCCGCGAGGAACGCCGGGATCGCGACACCGACCTGCGACAGCCCGGAAACCGCGACCCCGCTGGCCTTCCGATGCCGCACCGCGGCGAACGCGCCAGCGGGCAAAGCGATCACCAGCGCGACGATCATTCCCGCACCGACCAGCCACAACGTGACCCCGAGCCGGTCCACCAGCTGCGGGCTGATCGCCTCGCGCGTGACGTACGACCGGCCGAAGTCGCCGTGCAGCACTCCGCCCATCCAGCTCAGGTACTGCTCGACCAGCGGGCGGTCGATGCCGAATTCGGCGCGGGTCTTCGCGAGCAGTTCCGGCGTCGCGTTGACGCCCAAAGCGACCTGCGCGGGATCGCCCGGCAGCACCGCCATGAACAGGAACACCACAATGGACGCCACGAACAGGCTCACCGCGAACACGGCCACCCGCCGCAGCACGCGCGCGGTCATGCCGGCCTCACCGCCGTCAGGTCGAACGACTCGCTGACCTGGTTGCGCGCGAGCCCGGTCACCTTCTTCTTGGCGACCACGACGTTCGGGAACAGGAACAGCCAGTCCGCGGCGGCGTCGGTGTTCAGCTGCCGCGCGACCTCCTTCATGTCGCTCACCTGCTCCTGCGGCGTGCCGCTGTCCGCCGCGGCGAGCAGTTGCTGCACGTGTTTGTTGTCGTAACCCCAGTAGTACTTGGGTTTTCCGAACGTGGCGATGTCGCGGGCTTCGACGTGCTGGATGATCGACAGGTCGTAGTCGTGGTCGGTAAAAACCTGCTTGAGCCACACCGCGGGGAAGTCGAGCGGCTCGATCGTCGAGGTGACCCCGACGTCCGCTAGCTGCGACTGCACCACCTGCGCCGCCGACACCGCGTACGGCAGGTTCGGAATCCGCAGCCGCAGCTTGAGATCGTGCACCCCCGCCTCGGCGAGCAACTGCTTCGCCTTCGCCGGGTCGTACTGATAGACCTTCGACAGGTCTTCGTACCACGGGTCGGTGGGCGGAACCATGCTGCCGATGAGCGTGCCGCGACCGCTGAAGACCAGGTCCAGCACGGCTTTCCGGTCGATGGCGTAGGTGAGCGCGCGCCGGACGCGCACGTCGTTCAGCGGCGCGCGGCGGCCGTTGAACGCCAGCGTGACCTCGCTGTTCGTGGTGCCCTGCTGCACGGTGAACCGGTCGTCGCCCTGGAACTGCGGGATCGAATCGGCCGACGTGAGGTTGGAGATCACGTCGATTCCGTTGGACAGCAAGGCGTTGTTGAGCGCGGTCGGATCGGCGAAGTACTTGAGCACCACCGTGCGATACGCCGGTTTCCGGCCCCAGTACCGCGGATTCTCCCGCAGCACAATGGAATCGCCGCGGCGGCGCGAAGCCACCTCGTACGGTCCGGTGCCGACCGGATGGTTCGCCAGATCCGCGACGCCGCTCGGGCTGAACATCGCGCCGAGCCTGCTGGTGAGGCTGAACAGCCAGCCGTTGCTGGGTTTCGACAGCACCACGCGAGCATGATCCGGCGCGACGACCTCGACGTGGTCCACGACGTCCATCGCCGATTTGAGCGAGATCGTCCAGTCGGTCTTCACGCGCAGCAGCGAAAACTGGACGTCGGAGGCGGTGAACGGGGCTCCGTTGCTGAACTTGACGCCCTGCTGCAGCTGGAAGTCGTAGGTCTTGCGGTCCGGGCTGATCGTCCAGGACTTCGCGAGCAGCGGCACGATCCGGCCCTGCGGATCGAGCTTCACCAGGCCCTCGTAGACGTTGTAGAGCAGCGCCTGCGGGATGGCCACGCCGTCGGAACGGGTGAAGTCGAAGTTGGCCGGCTCCGCCGTGTATCCGACGGAAAGCGTGTCCGGACCTGGGGAAACACTCGCGCTGGAGCCTGCCGAGCAGCCGGACGTCACGAGCAGCAGCGCCAGTGCCGCCGCAGTGCTCCGGGGTTTCATTCCGCCTCCTGCTCAGTACACTGGTCTGACCAGTAACTCTGACAGGCAGACTCGCATCCGGCAGACACCGAGGTCAAGATGAAGTTCGAACCGGTGGCTCCGGTCCGCGCCTACGAGCGGATCGTCGAGCAGATCGAGGAGGC
>NZ_JBSFNS010000121.1:0-22653 GCF_053587275.1 Amycolatopsis sp. NPDC003676 | reverse complement strand
ACCAGTCCTAATACTAAATTGCGTTTTGTGTCAGTGGTGAAGTGTGTTGTGCTGTGTTGTCCTGCGGGGCCCCCGGGGCCGCCCCCCCGCGGGGGCCCCCCCGACTTTCCTGTGTCGGGACGCTCAACGAAAGCGGTCTGGGCAGGTGCCGGTCGAGCAGGCTGCCAACCGCTTCCCGCGGTGTCTGCGGCTGCCGATAATCAGCCAGCGCTCTTAGCGGCGGATTCGTGATCCGCACCGGCCGCGGCGCGGTTGTCGTCTCCGCCGTCAGCCGGTGCCGGCTCCGGTGCCGACACCGTGGATTTCCCGACCCGTCGCAGGGCGAACACCAGCAGGCCTACCGCGACAAACGTGATGAGCATGATCCAGAGCGTTCCGACGTGCATAGCGTCGATGAACGCGTTGTCGGCGGCCCGCGCGAGATCCGGCTGGTGGATCTCGGCGGCGACATGCCGCGCCTGTTCCGCGGAGACCTGCACTCGTTCCCGCGCGGCCGCCGGCACATCGTTCAGCGCGGGTTCGATCGCGTGCCGATACGCGATCGACATGATCGTTCCGCCGATCGCGATCCCGATCACGCTGCCGGTCTGCCGCGCGGTGTGGGTGACGGCCGACCCCGCACCCGCCCGTTCCATCGGCAGGGTGCTGATCATCACTCCCGTCACCGGCATCAGCATGCCGACGGAAAGGCCCTGCACGAACAACAAGATCTCGATCCAGACGAGCGGGGTCTGCAGCCCGAGCAACGCGATCGCGCCCATGGACAGCGCCAGCACCGTGAGCGCCGGCACGGAGACAGCGCTCAGCGGCCATCGGCGGACCAGGCGCGCGCTCAGGGGCGCACCCGCGATCGCGCCGACCGCCGTCGGGATATTGGCCAGGCCCGCCTTCATCGGCGAGAAGCCGAGTGCGCCCTGCAAGTAGAACGCGTAATAAAAGGTGACGGCGGCGACGGAAAAGAAGACCAACGCCATGGCCGCGTTGCCGCCGCCGAATACGCGTTGCGCGAGCAGCCGGGGATCGAAACTGGGTGTTTTGATGCGCAGTTCGACGAGCACGAAAGCGGTCAGCAAGACCACTCCGGCGGCGATCGGCGCCCAGACGTCCAGCCGGCCCCAGTCGATGACCTGCCCCGCACGGATCAGCCCGTACGCCAGCGCCGCGAGCCCGCTGATCGAAAGCAGCATCCCGGCCGGGTCCAGCGCCCGCACGGTGGGGCTGCGGAAATTGGGGACCAGCAGGGCGATCCCGATCAGCGCCAGCACCACGACCGGGACGTTGACGAGAAAGACCGAACCCCACCAGAAGTGCCCGAGAAGGACCCCGGCCAGCACCGGCCCCGCGGCCATTCCGACGCCGGCGGCCGTCGAGGAAATGGCGATCGCGGTCACCCGGAGCGGGCCGTTGAAGGTCCACAGAAGGATGGCGAAGTTGGCCGGCATGATCAGCGCGGCGCCGATTCCCATCGCGGCCCTGGCGACGATCAGCTGGACCGGGTCGCCTGCGTACGCCGCCCAGATCGAGGCCCCGCCGAAGACGACCAGTCCGGCCGCGAGCATCGTCCGGTGGCCGAAGCTGTCGCCCAGCGCGCCCGCGGTGAACATCAAGGTGGCGAAGACCAGGGTGTACGCGCCGGTGGCCCACTGCAGCTCAGCCGGACTGGCGCCCAGCCCGTTGACCGGGTCCGTCAGGGTTTCCAAGGTGACGCTGAGGACGGTGTTGTCCACCCAGATCACCAGCTGGGACAACATGAGGACGGCAAGAATCAACCACTGCCTGGACTTCAGCAGCGTTGGGGACGTGGTCATGACCACCTTCGAATGGGATCGGCAAGAGCTGAATAGTCGGAGGATAAGCACTCGCCGCATCCGTGTCAACTATTTCGCGCGGGCCCGCTCGGCGATACGAGGACAGATATTCCGCAGCTTGTCAAACTCGGCCTCGGGGCATATTTCCCAAACCCCGTCAATGTCGTTTCCGGATCGACTTCCGTGCCGATTCGCCAGCTTTTTGCCAGCCGCGGCACGCGGCGGCGAAGAGCCCGCACCGAGCAGGAGCGCAGTGTCCTGAGTGGATGGTCGCGTCGCCGGAATACGGTGCAGGAGCTGACGTTGCGGCCGTGGATTGCGTCGTTCCGCGCGGATGACGCCTCGTTCGGCGAGACGAGGGCAGATCTCGGAGTCTCGCGCAAGAGGGCACCGAAACGACGATCACGCAGTCCCCTGCCGCGACCCCTGTCCGCAAAAGGGCAGGCCCGTCGTGACAACGGCAACGCGGCACGGTAAAATTCCGCAAGAAGCCCTCGCACAGGATCCTGGTCCTGGTCAGCCCGTGCCCCGCATTCCTTGCCCGCCGACCATTCCCCCTGGGATGAAAACGGTTCGCCGCCGTTCGCATTCCGCCCGACCGATATTCGAAGGTATTCGTGACCACGCTTCCACCACAGCCGAATGCATCGCAGCAGCCCGTTCTCGCGGTGCTCATGGCGCGTTCGCCGCTGAACCGTCCTCAGCGGCGCCTTCGAAATCCTCGGCGACCCGCCCCGCGGTCCGAGAGCCGGCCCGGCGGAGATGCGGAGACCTTCGGCGCGGCCTCGTTCCGGGCGTGCCCGCCCAGGCAAGGCCGGCCGGCTGAGCGGAGCGCGAACCGCGACGGGAACGGGCGACGCGCTCATCACGTCCGCCAGTCCGACCGGCGGCGGGACGGCCGGTGTCCCGCTCAGCCGTTCCTGGCGGGTCTGACGCTCCGCAACCCGACCGCGCCGCCGCTGGATCCCGTCGAGATGACGCCGCCGGTCGGCGGACTCACGGCGTTGGCGGACAACCTGATCCGCACGGGCGAGGCGGACTGCCCGGCGCCGATCGCGGCCGCTGGAAACGGCGGCAAAGCCACGCGTCCCGACATCGACGAGGCGGGCCGCTGATGAAGGGAACCGGACAAGAACGTCCAGCCGCTCGGTCCGACGTTCAGGCCACGTACCTGCCCGACCGGCACATGTTCGCGTTGTGGACCTGGTCCCGGCACCAGCACGCCGCGGGAAAGGCCCCGCTGCGGGGTGACACCCAGAGCATCTCCCTGGCCGTCCCCGCGCCGAAACCGGGCGGGTTCACGGTGTCCGACGTCGACTGCGCGCTGATCGAGCCGGACAAGCTCGCCGGCGTTTCGCTCGGCTCGCCCGGCCGCTCCGTCGACGCCTGGCGGGCCCAGGTCGCGGGCGGCGATCCGGACCTGCCGATCGCCGGGCACGCCGTTCCCGATGCCACCGGGGTCGCCGTGACCTCGGCGGAGCACGCCGTGGCCGTCTTCCGGCACACCACAGCCGTCGCGGGCGAACTGCGCGCGGCGCTGACCGCCGAGGTGAGGCCGTATCAGGCGCGCGGCGTGAGCTGGCTGCGCGAGGCGGTCGACGCGAACGGCGGCGCGGTGCTCGCCGACGAGATGGGCCTCGGCAAGACGCTGCAAGCCATCGGCTACCTCGTCGGACGCGCCGGCGAGGGTCCGCAGGTGGTGGTGTGCCCCACCTCGCTGGTCGGGAACTGGGCGCACGAGATCGCGCGGTTCGCTCCCGGCCTGCGGACGATGAGCTGGCGCGGCGGGCCGCTGGAGGGGCTGGACGACAAAACGGTGGTGCTGACCGGTTATCCCACGCTGCGGCTGCACGACGAGGTCCTCGCGGCGCACCAGTGGGCCACCGCGGTTTTCGACGAGGCACAGGTGCTGAAGAACCCGCGCACACAGGTGTCGAAGGCCGCGCGGAGCATCACGGCCGACGCGAAGATCGCGTTGACCGGAACGCCCGTCGAGAACCGCCTCGAGGAACTCTGGGCGATTCTCAACCTGGTCACCCCGCAGCTGTTCGGGCACAAGGCGCAGTTCCGCCGTCGCTTCGTCCAGCCGATCGACGGCGGCTCCCTCGCCGCCGCGGCCCGGTTGCGCGCGGTGATCGAGCCGGTCGTGCTGATGCGGAAGAAGTCTCAGGTCGCCGGGTCGCTCCCGCCCAAGATCCACGCCGACTTGCTCTGCGATCTCACCGAAGAGCAACAGCGGTTGTACGACCGGACGCTGGAGCGGGCGATCGACGACGGCTTCGGCAGCGGCGCGGAGCGCCCGGCGCGGGTGCTGGCGGCCTTGACCGCGCTCAAACAGGTCTGCAACCACCCGAGCCTGGTCGCCGACGAGTCCGGCGAACTGTCGGGGAGATCGGGAAAACTCGACCTCTGCACCGACATCGTGGCCAACAACCTCGAGACCGATTCGCCGACATTGATCTTCACGCAGTACCGGAAGACCGGAGAGCTGCTGGTGCGGCACTTCATGGAGCAGTTCGGCGTGTCCGTCCCGTTCTTCCACGGCGGCTTGAACCAGGACCAGCGGGCGAAGATCGTCCGGGACTTCCAGTCGCCCGACGGCCCGAAAGTCCTGCTGCTCAGCCTGAAGGCCGGGGGAACCGGACTCACCCTCACCCGCGCGGCGGACGTGATCCACTTCGACCGGTGGTGGAATCCAGCCGTGGAGGCACAGGCGTCCGACCGGGTCCACCGGATCGGCCAGACCCGTACGGTGACCATCACCACCCTGACCACCAACAGCACCATCGAAGAGCACATCGCGGGCATGCATTCGCGCAAATCGGCGCTGTCCGACATCACCGACATGTCCGGTGTCGCCGAGTTGTCCAGGTTGGACGACGACCGCCTCATCGCGACCCTGCGACGGAAGCGAGCCAGCTGACATGCCGGACGACGACTTCGGTTTCACCGCGTGGGGACGAGACTGGGTCCGGCTCGCCCAGCCGTTGCGCCAGACCCGGCCCAACCCGGCGTTGCCGCGCGCCCGCAAGCTGGCGCGCGCCGGCGGAGTGCGGATCACGGTCGACGGCCGGATCGTGCGCGGCGTCGTCGAGCGCGGCCGCACCACCTCGGTGACCCGCATCGAAGTGGCGCCGATGTCCCAGGAAGCGGTCAAGGGAATCACCAGCCAGCTGAGCGGACCTCGCCCCGTCCTCACCGACGAGGTGCACCGGATGGTCACCGAGGCGGGCCACCCTCCCGGACCGGTGCTCGAAAGCGTCGAATGCTCCTGTTCGGACGACACCGGGAATTGCCTCCACGTGCTGGCCGTCTACTACGAAATGGCACGACGCGTGGACGACGATCCCCGAATCGCGCTCGACATCCAGGAGTTCTCCCGCGCAGTACCGGCCAGCACCCGGCCCGCCGCCGCGGCGGCACCGCAGCGATGGGTCGCGCTCAACGCCCTTGATCCGGCTCGCTACTTCACCGTATCGGAGTAGCGATACTCGGCAGGCGCGCGTAAAACGCGGGTAAAAACCGTAATGCTCGCCGCCGCTCGCCAGTCCGCGGATTTGACATTCACCTACGGGTATGCCCCCTATAGGCGGTGCCGGAGAACGCGCTAATCCACGCTTCGTGCCACCCGAATTCGGCTCGTTTCCGAAACTCGGCAGCCCGCTGCCTTACTGTCGGCGTCGAGAACCGGAATCGGGACAAAAGGCGCACCATGGTCGAGGAACTCGCAGGCTCGGATCGGATCGGCCCACCGATCCGGCCACCGGGACAGCCCAGGAAGAACCACTCCGCCTTCCCTCCCCGACGCACCCCTATCCCGACCGATACCGGAGCCGTCTCCGGCTGTTCCGGTTCCGCGGCGCTCGCGCCGGCAGCGGGGTCACCGAACGGGAGCGCACCGCCCAAATCTGGTGGCCACAAGCAGAAACCTCCGCCCGCGCCGGCATCGACCGAGTCGTCGAGCTCGAGCCCTAAGCGCCCGGAAAAGCGATTCGTCGGCATCCTCCCGGCTGTGTGCGCCGCCACATCTTCGCGGCGAACACGACGCCGGGACTGTCGCGCTCAAGATCACCAGCACGTCGGTTGACAAATTGCAGATCCCGGGCCTCCAACCCCGAAGAGTCATAATTCCGCCCCCGGTCCCCGGCCAGCCGATGATCCGGCAACGAATCACAGCTGGCGCCGACTGGACAGCACCAGCCGCCCATGCCATGCTGATCTACGGCACTCGGTGCGCCATAGTCGCCTACGGCCCCTGGTACCAGGGACACATAAATAAATTAAATGCCATGACCATCGACTAGGGGCGGATTTTTCGAGGTTTTGCGGCAAGAAACCATGGGGGTTGTTGTTTTGGGCAGCATGCGTGAACAATGTTCTTTGCAATCGGATTCATTTCTGGGAAATCACGAAAATCGCGTCCGCCACATAGATCGCCTGGCGTCTGATTCACCGAGAAAACAATCGTCCTCGAAAGTCGCCCATTCCTCGTTGCACAATGCGATCGGGGCGACAGCGGACATCTTCGAAGAGAATCTTCAGATCGTGTTGTTCATCCACGACAACATTCACCGGTACAGCATCGAGGGCATGTTCGGCTCGGTCGACATCCGGTTGACGGTGCGGGCCATCACGGCTCTCGAGGATCTCTCGCTGTACCGCGACGGCCAGCTGATCATCTCGTCCAGCAACGCTTTGGACCCCGTGCCCGGAGAGATCGCCGAATGGCTGCGCGTCTGCGACCTGCGCGTGCTGATCCTGGTGGATTCGGCGGACGCGGTCGACCAGTCCTGGGTCGATCGCGCAAGCGGTTTCCTGGCCTGGGAGGATCTCCGCCCCGAAACGCTGCACGGGGCGATCGTCGACGTCGACGCCGGAAGGTTCTACATGTCGGCAGCACTGGCGCGACGGTCCTTGGCCGCCCCCGATCAGTCCGGGGACGACACCGCTTCGAAGCGCACTTCGCTGATCGCGCTGACGGCACGCGAACACCAGGTGCTCCGGCTGATCGCGGAGGGGCTGAGCAACCGGCAGGTCGCCCGGTCGCTGAGCATCTCCGAGCACGGCGTCAAACGCGTGGTCGGCATCATTCTGGCCAAGCTCAACTGTCCGAATCGGACTCTCGCCGTCGTGCGGGCCCTCGAGGCGGGACTCCTCGCCATGTGAGGTGTTCGGCCAGCCGGCCGGTTTCCGTCCTGCGGCGCGATTGCCGATCCGCACGGTCCTGCACCGGCTACGACCGCGCTCGCGATGTCGTGGCCGGCACGGGATCATGCGGGGCAACGCGAATCAGATCAGGTCACGACCCGTCGCCACGGCCAGAGCTCGAGATTCGCTGTATCGCACCAGGAATCGCCAGCCGATAGCCGCCTGCAGGAGCATGTGAGGCCGAGCCGCAACCGACCAAGACCGGGCGGCACGGGGCAGCGCAGCCCTGGGATCCCGCGCAACCGTCCTTGACGGTCTCCCGTTACGCGGCTCTTTCTCCTTGCTGTGCCGCGGAAAGGGATGCTGCCGCGAATAGCAGAACCGGTCGCAGCAGTTCATCCAGCTCCGGGCCGATCCCGTCGGCGAGCCAGTGAGATCGTCGTTGCCTCGTAGGCGAAACCGCCACGAGCGGAGTTATCGGCTCGTCGCCGTGAGTGCTGGCCGCGGGAGGGAAGGACGTGAATGCCTTCCCTCCCCCGGTACCGGGCTTCGCGCCCTCTTGCCAATCGCCCCAGAACAGGCGCGCGATACCTGAAGCAAGAACACCGTCTGCGGCTTTTTGCACAACTCCGCATTCACGGGCTTTCAGGTATTCCGCCGGTCGCAAACCCGCTCCGGAATCCAGCTCACGGTCGCGGTTCCAGCCTCCGCCAGAGTCGGATGTTCTCGAGCAGGCACGTCATCGGCGCCGCGCCGTGACGAGGCCGATGATCGACGGCATCAGCCCGCCGGGAGTGCTCGCGGGGTGCGGCTCGAGCCCCAGTGAACGCATGTGGTCGGCGAGGCCGGTGCGCTCGGCGTCCCAGCCGCGGTCGGTGAACCATTCGGCCACATCGGCATGCGGATCGTTGTAGATCATCTTCGCCCAGCCGCCGTGCCCTTTGACGCGCGCCCCGTCCTTGCTCGCCGCGTTCCACCCGTCGAATGTCTCCTGCGGCACCGGTGACACCTCCTCGACCGCGATGCGGCTTCCCGGCGTGGCCAGCGACGCGAGAGACTCGAAAAGCCGGTCCTGGTCTTCCGGCCGCAGGTACATCAGCAGGCCCTCCACCAGCCAGGCCGACGGCTTCGACGGATCGAATCCCGCGTCCCGCAAGGCTTTCGGCCAGTCGTCGCGCAGATCGACGCCGACCTCGCGGCGCTCGGCGACCGGCTTGTGGCCGTGGGCGCGCAACACGTCGCGTTTGAACTCCAGCACCTCTGGCCGGTCCAACTCGTAGATCACGGTGGAGTCCGGCCACGGCAGCCGGTACGCACGGGAGTCCAATCCCGCCGCCACGATCGCGACCTGGTCGATGCCGGCGTCCATGACCGCGGCGAAGTAGTCGTCGAAGTACCGGGTCCGCGAAGCCTGGTAATCCTGGAAAGGCAGGCCGAATTCGGGAGTGTTCAGGGGATGGTCGGCCGTGGCGGCCGGATCGTCGAGGACCTTTTCCCATTCCTCGCCCGCGACCCGCACGAACAGCGCGGCGAACGGATCGGACGCGATCGGCTCGGGTTTGGCCGTGGCCAGAGCCCTGGCCGCCGCTACGAACAACGCGGTGGTTCCGACGCTGCTGTTGATGTCCCACGAATCTCCGTCTGCCCGCATGGTGTGGACAATACCGCCGGGCCGGGCCTGCCGAAGACTCTAACGGGTACGACAAAGGTCTACTGGAGACCCCGCGAATGGCTCCGCTAGCGTCGTTCCCGTGACCGGAGCCTGGACACAGGACAGCGAGGACAGCATGGCCGACACAGGCGCTTTCGCCCGGACCGAATTGGCGGGTGCCGATTTTCAGGGCGACCCGCACAAGTACTACCGCCAATGGCGGGAAGACGGGCCGGTTCGTCATGTCCAGCTCCCCGCGGGTTTCGCGTGCTGGGTGGTCACCGGTTACGAGGAGGGCCGGGAAGCCCTCGCGGATCCTCGATTGCGCAAGGACTCCTCCCGCTTCCACGAGGTCTTGCGCCGCCAGTCGCCCGACGCCGCCATGACCACCATGCCGGACATCGCGGTGCACATGCTCAACAGCGACCCGCCGGATCACACCCGCCTGCGGAAGCTGGTCAACAAGACGTTCACCTCGCGGCGGGTCGCGGCGATGCGGCCGCGCATCGAGGAGATCACCAACGGGTTCCTCGACGAGATGGACACCCGCGCCGAGGTCGACCTGCTGCAGGCATTCGCGAATCCGCTCCCGGTCGCCGTGATCTGCGAACTGCTGGGGATTCCGTTCGAGGACCGCGCCGACTTCCAGGCCCGGACGCGGCTGATGCTCAGCGACGTTTCCAGCAACACGGTCGAAGAGCGCAGCACGACGGCCGAGGTGATGACGCGATACCTGCAGCAGCTGATCGAGGCCAAGCGCGGCGAACCCGGCGAGGATCTCCTGTCGGCGCTGGTTCGCGCCCACGACGACGGCGACCGCCTCACTGAGCGGGAACTGGTGGGAATGGCGTTCCTGCTGCTGGTCGCCGGCCACGAGACGATGGTGAACCTGATCGGCAACGGCGTGCACGCGCTGCTGCGCAACCCCGCCCAGTTCGAGGCGCTGCGGGCTGACCTGAGCCGAGTGCCGAACGCGGTGGAAGAGTTTCTGCGCTACGAAGGCCCGGTCCGGTGGTCCACCGCGCGCTATACCGCCGAGCCGGTCCGGATCGGCGACACCGACATACCGGCGGGGGAAATCGTCTACGTCGCTGTCGGCGCGATGAACCGGGATCCGGACCACTTCCACGATCCCGAAACGCTGCTCATCGACCGGGACGCCTCCGGGCACTTGGCTTTCGGCCACGGCATCCACAACTGTGTCGGCACCCCGCTGGCCCGGCTGGAGGCCGATATCGCGTTCACGGAGCTCCTGCGACGTTTCCCGAAGCTCGCGCTCGCGGACGAGGCATTCACCGCCCAGTGGCGGGACGGCTTGCTCGTGCACGGTCTCCGCGAGCTCCCGGTACGCCTGCACGGCTGACGGGGCCTCGCCCAATCCCGGCGAAGCAGGTGTCCGGGGCTGGCGGCAGAGATGTCGGCGGCTTCGGTTCGGCTGAGAGACCGCTACCGGGCAACGGTTTCCGGAAACTGGTCTTTCGGACTTTCTGGTGTTCGCTCGGCGCGCCTGCGTTGACCGGCCGCGTTTCGCCGCGCCATCGCGACCGTCCCGGCCCGCCGAACCCGCGAAGAAACCCTCGCACTCCTCCAGGCCCAGGCAGACGCGGCCGAATAACTCCGCGGGCGGCTACTGCCGCAAGGAAATCCCACAGCTTCCCGCCACAGCAACGGTAAGCACCGGCACTCCGCTGGGGTGTCGATCCCAGCGGCGTCCCGGCGCCCGCGTCGCGTCTCCGGCCGACCGCTTACCCGTGCGATCCCTCGGCCGCGCCTTCCGGTCGTCGCACTACGGCGCAGCTCAGCCCGGCGCCGCCGCCGGCGTTGATCACGAGGGCGAGCTGCCCGGGTTCCAGCAGCACCGCCAGTTCGGCGCAGTTGGCCACCAGATCGCCTGCCCCTAAATGCCCCGTCTTCGCGCCGAGGTCCAGGATTTCGGCCCCGACATGTCCTTGCAACGCCCGATGATAAGTGGCCACCCGCACCTTCCTGCCCACTCGCGGCAGCGTCAGGTACCGCAACCGCGGATCCGAGGCCTCGATTCCGGCTTCCTGCAGCGTTTTTTCTACCACTGCGCGCAGGGCAGTGCGCGCCGCGACGAGAAACCTGTCCGCTCCGTATTTCTCGAGAAACGCCTTCTTTGTCCGGCGAACGTCAATTCGCGGACTGATGACGCGCGGTGCCACTGTAAAGGGATCGTCTCCGCGGTGCAGGCCTTCTACGGCGGAAACCGTTTCAGTGCCGATGGCCAAGAGCGTCAACGCATCACGAGTATCGTCCCTGCGCGCGAGAACCGACGCAGTAGCACCGTCGCCGTAATGCACGCCGACATCGCCGGACCAACGATCGAAGGCTTGGTCGTCGAACCTGTCGGCGGTAGTCGTGAGCACCGCGTCGACCGTCGGGTCGGCCATCAAATACGCCGCGGCCGTCTCCCACGCGGCGGCGCTTCCGTTGCACATGGCCTGGATGCCCAGCGCAGCGGCGGAATCGGCGCCCACCGCGTGCGCTATATAGTGTGCGGGCGACCAGATGTCGTGTCCTTGATGGTGAATCCACGAGTGGATCACCAGGCCGATCTTCGCGCGGTCGGCCTGTTCGCCGAGGACGGCGTCCTCAGCGGCCAGGACAGCCATCTCGGGGGGCGAGAGATCGGGGCTGACCGGCAACGCCGCGATTCCCGAGTCGGCGGCCTCCTTGTCGGTCAATCGTCCAGCCGAAAGCGCGTCCTGCACGCTCTCCGAGGTGGCGGGAAACCACGTCCCGATGCTCCTGATGCCCAGACCGGCGCCAAGTTTCATAACTTTCCTTCCGCGGTGGGCCGCCTTCGCCCGCTTGACGTAACTCTCGATGCTTCCGACAAAATTGGCACCCGATAATCACGCACTCTCTGTCCTGAGTGAAAGCTGCGCTATTCCGGTTTCCTCCCGCCTCGGACCGATTCGACGGATATCGGCCGCTGTGGCTGGGCAGGGCGTTCAGGTTTCTTCGTTCCTCCGCTCCGACGGTTCGGACCTCACTGGCCGCTGAGCGAATCGAGCCAGCGCCGGAGATGCGCGGCGGTCTTCGGCGCCTGCTCCTCGATGATCGAGAAGTGGTCTGCCTCGATGTGCTCGATCGGTCCGCGGTGTTGCCATTCGGGGACGGCGTCGGCGTCTCCGAAACTGCTCAGCGTCATGCTGGCCCGCAGATTCAGCGTCGGCGCGGCGAGCGCCCTGGCCTCGCGCTCGGGATAGATCCGCAAATAGCCGGCCATGGCGACCAATCCGTGGTCGTCGACGGGGGTCAGTTCGTTGCCTCGGGACAGGATCTGCCCCAGCGCGTCAGTGAGCACGAGGCGGTTGAGTTCGAGAGCCTCCGGCGAGTAAGTGTCGATCATCGCGACACCCGTGAGCTCGCCGCCGTCGTCTTCCAGCCGCCGGGCGACCGCGTGGGCGATCGCGCCGCCTGCCGAATAGCCGATGAGCGCCACCGGGTTTCGCTCGAGTTCCGATGCCACGGCCGCGGCGAGGCTCTCGATCAACGCCGCCCAGGTCGGCGGCAGGTCGTCGCCGGCCCGGGTGCCGGGCAACCGCAACGCGCTGACCTGCCGCTCGCCGCTCAGTTCGCGGGCAAGGCGCGCGAACTGGTGCGGACCCGATCCCGGCAGGAACGACGGGATGCAGATCAGGGCCGGCGCCGCAGCTCCGCGCGCCAGGAGCTGCGCGGCCGGACGCTGCGCGGCGGCCTCGCCGGCGAGGTACCTGGTCATCAGGGCCGAACTCGCGGTCAGCAGCGGCATCGCCCCGGCCAGCTCGCCGCGGCGGTGCGCCGCCGACACCAGGTCGGTGATCGTGCCGCGCACGCCGGCCGGCGTCTGCCCGGCCGCACCGGTGTCGGATTCCTCGATCCGCGACCGGACCAGCTTCGCGACATCAGCGGCGGTCGGATGGTCGAAGATCAGCGTCGACGGCAACGTCAGCCCGGTCAGCTGTGCGAGCCGGTTCCGGAATTCGACGGCCCCGAGGGAGTCGAAACCGAGTTCGGTGAACGGCGCGTCCGGGTCGATCGCGTCGCCGGACAGGTGCCCGAGGACCGCTGCGGCGACGTTGCGCACCTCACGCGCGATCACCTCGTCGCGGTCGGTGTCGGGCAGTGCCGCCAGCTGCCGCGCCAGGCTGACGCTGGCGCTCGCGGCGGCCTCGGGAACCCGGACCATGCCCCGCAGCACCGCGGGCAATGTGCCGCCGCGCGCCAGGGCGGTGAGCGCCGCCGTGTCCACCAGTGCGGTCATCGGAGTTGCCCGGCCAGTCGCAAGTGCGTTGTCGAACAACGCCATCCCGGACTCCGGGTCGATCCGGGTCAGGCCCAGCCTCGTCCGGATCTGGCGGGCGTGCTGCTCGGCGCCCTCCCCCGCGAGCGCTTCCGCCAAGCCGACAGTCCACACCCCCCAGGCGAGCGAGTGCGCGGGCAGACCCGCGCTGCGCCGCATGCGTGCCAGCGCGTCCACCACGCCGTTCGCGGCGGCGTAGTTGCCCTGTCCTTGCCCGCCGAGCAACGGCGCCGCGGACGAGAACAGCACGAACGCCGACAGATCCAGGTCACGGGTCAGCTCGTGCAAGTTCAGCGCCGCATCGACTTTCGGCGCCAGCACCCGGGTCGTCTGCGCGGGAGTGAGGGTGTCGATCGTGCCGTCCTCCAGGATGGCCGCCGAGTGGATGACGGCGATCAGCGGAGCGTCGGGTTCGATGCCGGCCAGCAGGGCTTGGACCGCGGAGCGGTCGGTGACGTCGCACGCCGCGATCCGGACCCGGGCACCGAGATCGGTCAGCTCGGCGACCAGCTCGGCGGCACCGTCCGCGGCCGCGCCGCGCCGCGACACCAGCAGCAGCCGTCGTGCGCCGTGTGCGGTGACCAGATGGCGGGCGACGATCGCGCCGATGCCGCTCATGCCGCCGGTGATGAGCACCGTGCCGTGGTCGAACGACGGCGGCACGCCCGGTTCGGTGACGGGCACCGCCTGCAATCGCGGAGCCAGGAACCGGCCTTCGCGGACCGCCAAGTACGGCTCGTCCTGGGCCGCCGCGTCGGCGAGCGATTCGACTGGCAGGGCGTCGCCGTCGTGGTCGACAAGCAGGAACCGGCCCGGGTGCTCGGACTGTGCGCTGCGCACCAGACCCGCCACGGCGGCTCCGGCCAAATCGGGCTCCTCGCCGGGCAGACCGGCGGCCATGCGCGTCAGGATCACGAGCCGGCCGGGGTGTTCGGCGCTAATCCAGTCCTGCAGCAGCGCGAGCGTCGTCAGCACGGCTGCGTGGACGTCCGCCGCGCCGGCGTCGATGCGGCAGGGCGCCGACCAGACCACCAGGTCGGGAACATCATGCAGCGCAACGACTTCCGCGAGATCGGCACCGCAGGCCGGGGGCTCGGCGGCTTCGACAGCCGCCGGGTCGCCGAGCACCACGACGCGCGGGGTGCCCGCTTTGCGGACGGCGGGCACGGCAATCCACTCGACGTCGAACAACGGCGCCGCGCCGCGCAGCCGGGCCAGTGCCTGCCGCTCAAGCGGGCGGACCCGCACCGACTCGATGCTCAGCACGAGCGCACCGGTCGCGTCCACCGCCTCCACCCGGAACGTGTCCGGTGCGATGCGGGTGACGCGGGCGCGCAAGGCAGCTGCGCCGGACTGTGCCAGCTGGACACCCTCGAAAGCGAACGGAAGCGGCACCCGGTCGTCGTGCTCGCCCTCGGCGAACTGGCCGACAGCCGCGTGCAGCACCGCGTCCAGCAGTGCCGGATGCAGTCCGAAAGCGGTGGCGCGCGACGCGGTGTCAGTGTCGAGTGCCAGGTCGGCGAACACTTCCTCCCCACGCGACCACGCGGCCCGAACGCCCTGGAAGACCGGGCCGTACCCGAAGCCGAGGTCGCCGAGCGCGCGATACACCTGTTGCCCGTCGACCGGATCGCCGTCAACCGGAGGCCACGCCTGGGACCAGCTCGGCTCGGAGGTCGGCGCCGCAGGCGCGAGCAGACCGCGGGCATGCAGCACCCAGACGTCGTCGGCGCGGGTGTGGACGGCCACCGTCCGGCGTCCGTCGGCGTCGGGTTCGCCCACGGCGAGCTGAAGATCCGCCGCGCTCTCGGTCGTGAGAATCAACGGCGCCGCGAGCTCCAGTTCCGTCAGGCGCGGCACGCCGAGGCGGGCGCCGGCGGCCAGAGCCAGTTCCACGAATCCGGCTCCTGGCATCAAGACCGTGTCGAAGACAGCGTGGTCGGCGAGCCAGGGATGCGTGCGCAGCGACGGCCTGCCGGTGAACAGCCACTCGTCCTTGCCGGCGAGCTGCACCTGAGCGTGCAGCAGCGGATGGTCGGCGGAGTCGGCGCCGGCGAGCGGCGCGGCGGCCTCCGCCGGCAGCAGCCAGAATCGTTCGTGCTGGAAAGGATAAGTAGGCAACGCGATCTGTGGCTGCGGACGAGGTCCGAAGTAGGCCGCCCATCGCACCGGCCGGCCCGCGCAGTGGGCGGTGGCCAGCGCGGTGGCGAACTGCTCGGGTTCAGCGACTGTACGACGGGATCCCGCGACCACTGCTGCGCGCGCTGAAAGATCCGCTGTCAGCGTGGCGCGGGCCATGGCCGTCAGCACCGCGTCCGGACCCAGTTCAACGAACAGGCTCGCACCCGAATCGAGCAGCGACCGCACCGCCGGAGCGAAGCGCACTGTCTCGCGCACCTGCCGCACCCAGTACTCGGGCGCGCCAAGCGAATCGTCGGCGAACGCGCCGGAAACCGTGGAACACAACGGTATCCGCGGCTCGTGGTACGTCAAGCCTGCGGCGATCTCCGCGAATTCGGCCAGCATCGGATCCATCAAGGCGGAGTGGAACGCGTGGCTCACTCGCAGCCTGCTGGTCTTGACGCCCTCAGCCGCCAACCTCGACTCGATCGCCGACACCGCCTCGACGGTTCCGGAGAAGACCACCGAATCGGGAGCGTTCACCGCGGCCAGCGAGACCGCGTCGGCGTTATCCGCCGCCAGCAGCTCCACGGCCCGCTCCTCCGGCACCGCGGCGGCCAGCATGCTGCCGCTCGGCGGCAGTGCTCCCATCAATCGCCCGCGGGCCGCGACAAGCCGACACGCGTCGGGCAACGACCACACCCCAGCCACATACGCCGCGGCCAGCTCTCCGATCGAATGCCCGGCCACCGCGTCCGGCGTCACGCCCAGCGACTCGGCGAGGCGATACATCGCGACCTCGAACGCGAACAAGGCGGGCTGCGTGTACTCGGTGCGGTCCAGCAGAGTCGCGCCGATCGGGCCGAACATCACTTCCCGCAGCGACTGCCCCAGGTGTGCGTCGAATTCCGCGCACACCTCGTCGAGCGCGGCCGCGAAAGCCGGGAACTCCTGGTACAGCCCGGCGCCCATGCCGATCCGCTGCGCTCCCTGACCGGTGAACAGGAACGCGGTCTTGCCCGCCTGGACGGTGCCGTCGACGATGCCTGGTCCTGGCTCGTCGGCTGCCAGCCGCGCCAAGGCCGCCAGCAGGCTCTCCCGGTCCGAACCCACGACGGCGGCACGCTGATCGAACCTCGCCCGGTGCAGCGCCAGCGTCACCGCGACGTCGGTCAGGTCGAGGTCCGGGCGTTCGCGCAGCGCGTCGCAGAGACGGCGCGCTTGGGTCCGCAGCGCGGCAGTCGTCCGCGCGGACAGCAGCAACGGCATGGCCGCCGGGCGCGGCAGATCCGCCGGCCGCGGCGGAACCGCGGGTGCCTCTTCGAGGATCACGTGCGCGTTGGTCCCGCTGAGCCCGAACGACGACACTCCTGCCCGGCGCGGACGCTCCCCCGCCGGCCACGGCTCGGCCTCGGTCAGGATCCGCACCGCGCCCGCCGACCAATCCACGTGCGGCGAGGGCGCGTCGACGTGCAAGGTGGGCGGCAACAACTCGTGCCGCAGCGCCTGCACCATCTTGATCACGCCGGCGACCCCGGCGGCAGCCTGCGTGTGCCCGATGTTCGACTTCAACGACCCGATCCGCAGCGGTTCGGCGCGATCCGGTCCGTAGGCGTTGATCAGCGCCTGCGCCTCGATCGGGTCGCCGAGCGTCGTGCCGGTGCCGTGCGCCTCCACCGCATCCACCTCGGCCGCGGCCATCCCCGCGCTGGCGAGCGCCTGTGCGATCACCCGCTCCTGGGACGGACCGTTCGGCGCGGCCAGGCCGTTGCTCGCGCCGTCCTGGTTGATGGCGCTGCCCCGGATCACGGCCAGCACCGGACGCCCGTTGCGCTGTGCGTCGGACAGCCGCTCGAGGGCGAGCACCCCGACGCCTTCCGCCCACGAGACACCGTCCGCGGCACCGGCGAACGCCTTGCAGCGCCCGTCCGGCGCCAGCGCCCGCTGCCTGGAGAACTCCACGAACAGCAACGGAGTCGACATGACGGTCGCCCCGCCGGCCAGGACCAGCGACGCGTCCCCCGCACGCAATGCCTGTACCGCCAGATGCAAGGCCACCAGGGACGACGAACACGCCGTGTCCACCGTCACCGCGGGGCCTTCCAGCCCGAGCGCGTAGGACACCCGGCCGGAGACGACGCTGCCGGCCGATCCGGTCACCAGATAGCCGCCTGCCGCAGCGTCGTCGGCCTCGCGCGCCGAGTGGCCGTAGTCCTGGTACATGACGCCCGCGTACACCCCGGTGTCGCTGCCCTGCAGCGAGGTCGGATCGATGCCGGCGTCTTCGAGCGCCTCCCAGGACGCCTCGAGCATCAACCGCTGCTGCGGGTCCATCGCCGCTGCCTCACGCGGTGCGATCCCGAAGAAGGCGGCGTCGAAATCGCCCGCGCCGCGCAGGAATCCGCCTTCGCGAGCGTTGATCTTGCCGGGCTTGCCGAGTTCAGGGTCGTACAGGCGGTCGGCGTCCCAGCCGCGGTCGCCCGGGATCGGGACGATCGCGTCGACTCCCCCGGCGAGCAGTTCCCAGAACTGCTCGGGATTGTCGGCGCCGCCGGGGTACCGGCAGCTCATGCCGACGATCGCGATCGGCTCGTCCGCCCGGGCTTTTGGCCTGGCCGGGGCGGGACGCGACCGCGCGGGCTCCGAACCGTCGACCCGGGTGCGCAGGAAGCCCGCGACAGCCGTGGCGGTGGGATAGTCGAACACCAGCGTCGACGGGAGCTGAACACCGGTGGCGGCGGTCAGCTTGTTGCGGAACTCGACTCCGCCGAGCGAGTCGAAGCCCAGTTTCGCGAACGGGGTTTCGGGGTCGATGGCGTCGGCCGACTCGTGGCCGAGCACCACGGCGGCCAGCGTGCGGACCTCAGTGCGGATCAGCTCTTCCCACTGGTCGGCGGGAGCGTCGAGCAACCGCTGGCGCAACGGGCTGTCGGCGACCCGGCCGCGGAACGGCACCTGGATCAGGCCGCGCAGCACCGCGGGCAGCGTGCCGAGCCGGCCCAGCGCCGTGAGCGCGGGAGTGTCGAGCAGCGCGGTCATCAGCAAGGGCTCGCCGGTGGCCAACGCGTTGTCGAACATCCGCATGCCGGTGTCCGGCTCGATCGGGGACAGCCCGAGGCGAGTGCGGATCTGACGCTCCAGATGTTCGCCGCCTTGGTCGTTCAACGCCTCGGCCATGCCGAGCTTCCACAACCCCCACGCGAGCGAATGCGCGGGCAGGCCGGCGCTGCGACGCGTCCTGGCGAGCGCGTCCATCGTCGCGTTCGCGGCCGCGTAGTTGCCTTGGCCCTGCCCGCCGAGCAGCGGCGCGGCGGACGAGAACAGCACGAACGCCGACAGGTCCAGGTCGCGGGTGAGCTCGTGCAGATGCCAAGCGGCGTCGACCTTCGGGGCGAGCACCCGGTCCACCTGCTCGGCGGTCAATGTTTCGATGGTGCCGTCGTCGACCACACCGGCGGTGTGCACGATCGCGGTCAGCGGCTCGTGCTCGGGCACGGAGTCCAGCAGCGCCGCCACCGAGGCGCGATCGCTGACATCGCACGCGGCGACGCGTACGCCCGCGCCCAGCGCGTTCAGTTCGGCGGCCAGTTCGGCGACGCCCGGCGCGTCCGAGCCGCGGCGCGAGGCCAGCAGCAGCCTGCGCACCCCGTGCTGGGCGACCAGGTGCCGGGCGGTGACGGCGGCCAGACCTCCCGCGCCGCCGGTGATCAGGACCGTGCCATCGCCGAAGAACTCGGTGGCCGATTCGACGGCGGTCGCCCGAATCAGCCGCGGCGCCAGCGTGGCCCCGTCCCGGATCGCGAGCTGCGGTTCGTCCGCGGCAGCCGCGGCGGCGATCCGCTGGGTCAGATCCGCGAGGTCCCAGTCGTCGAGGTCGACGTTCACGACGCGACCCGGATGTTCCGCTTGCGCACTGCGCACCAGGCCGCGGACGGCCGCTGCCGCGAGATCCGGCGTCTCACCGGGCAATCCCGCTCCATTGCGAGTCAGCACGATCAGCGTCGAGTCGGCGCAGGCCGGTTCGGTGAACCAGTCGCGCAGCACCGCGAGGGCGTTGTGCACGACCGTGCGGACAGTCCCGGGGACCTCGCCTCCCGTCGGCGCCGTTTCGGGCGACCAGACGACAGTCGTGCCCGGCTGGCCCTCGGCTGTCGCGAACGCCGCGACATCCTCGAACGTCTCGGCGCACCCCGCGACGGGCCGGCCCAGCGCGACCAGGCGCCGGTCCGGCCCCGCCGGTGCTGTCACCGGTGTCCAGTCGAGAGCGTAGAGCGGGCTGCTGGCACCGGCGACAGAACGCGCATCCGCGGGACGGGCGAGCACGGCGTCGACCGACAGCACCGCGGCACCGGCTGCGTCGCAGGCATCGACGCGCACCTTCCCGGGACCCAAGCGCCTGATGCGGGCTCGGACCGCGGCCGTGCCTGGCTGAAACACCCGGACGCCGCCGAACGAGAACGGCAGCGGCAGCCGGCCGTCGGGCAATTCATCGGCGAGTCCGTCGAGAGCAGGGTGGAAGATCGCGTCCAGCAGCGCCGGGTGCACCCCGAAACGCGCCGCCCGGCCCGCCGCCGTCTCGTCGAGGGCCACCTCGGCGAACACGTCGTCGCCGCTGGCCCAAGCGGACTGCACGTTGTCGAAGTTCGGGCCGTAGCCGAATCCCAGGTCGGCGAGCCGGTCGTACAGTCGCGTCGCGTCGATCGGAGTGCCGTCGACCGGCGGCCAGTCGGGGTCGGTCCAGGCCGGTGTCGCTCCGTCCGCGGGGGCGAGGACGCAGGTGGCGTGCAGCGTCCAGTCCTGCTCGCCGAGATCGGACTGCGCGGTGACGGCACGCGAGTGGATCGACAGGCGCCGACGGCCGGTGTGGTCGAGTTCGGACGCCGAGACCTGCACGTCCACGGCAGCGGCACCGTCGAACAGCAGCGGAGCCGAAAGGACGAGTTCGTCCACGACGGGCAGTTCCAGGCGGCGGCCCGCGGTCAGCGCGAGCTCCACGAACCCGGTGCCGGGCAGCAGCACCGCTCCGAAGGCCGTGTGGTCGGCGATCCACGGCTGGTCGGTGGTCGACAACCTGCCGCTGAACAGCCATTCGTCGCGACCGGCGAGCGGCGCGGCGACGCGCAGCATCGGGTGCTCGAGCGCGGCGAGACCAGCGCTGCCCAAGTCGCCGAGCGCACCGCTGTCGGGCTGTACCCAGTAGCTGCGGCGCTGGAACGCGTAGAAAGGCAGGTCGACGTGGGCGACCGCTCCCCCGCGCAGCAACGGCGCCCAGTCGACGGCGATGCCCGAACAGTGGGCCTCGGCGAGCAGCCGGAGGAAGTGGTCGCTCTCGTCGACGCCGCGCCGGGACGCCGCGGCGACCAGCGACCTCGACTCCACCTCGTCGCTCAGTGTCTGGCTGGTCATCGCCGCCAGCACCGCGTCCGGACCCACCTCGATGAACCGGCGCACGCCGGCGTCGGCGAGCGACTGCACCGCCGGGGCGAATCGCACGGCTTCGCGCACCTGCCGCACCCAATACCGCGGCGTCAGCAGTTCGGGACCGATCGGCGCGCCGGACACCGTGGAACACACGCCGATTCGAGGCTCCTGATACGCCACCGAGCCGGCGACCTGCTCGTACTCGGCGAGCATCGGATCGATCAACGCCGAATGGGCGGCGAGATCGATCGCCAGCCGGTTCGTCTTCACCCCCTCGGCCACCAGCCGGTCTTCCAGCGCGGCGATCGCCGCGCTCTCGCCGGAGAACACCGTCGCCTCAGGCGCGTTCACGGCCGCCACCGAAACTGTCCCGTCCGCGACCAGTTCCAGCGCCCGCTCCTCCGACACCGCGGCGGCGAGCATCGCTCCCTCGCTCGGCAGCGCGCCCATCAACCGGCCGCGGGCGGCGATCAGCCGGCACGCGTCGGCCAGCGACCACACCCCGGCCACGTAGACCGCGGCCAGCTCGCCGCCCGAATGCCCGGCGACTACGTCCGGGGTCACGCCGAACGACTCCAAGAGGCGGTACAGCGCCACCTGGAACGCAAACAGCGCGGGCTGGGTGAATTCCGTCCGGTGCAGCGGGGCCATTGCCTCGGTGTCGCCAGCGCTGCTCCCGGTGCCATCGGTCCCGTCGAACATCACCTCGCGCAGCGATACGCCGAGCAGGGAATCGAATTCCGCGCACACCTCGTCGAGGGCCGCGGCGAAGACCGGGAACGCGGCCGCCAGCCCGGCGCCCATGCCGACCCGTTGCGCGCCGGAACCGGTGAACAGGAAGGCCGTCTCGCCGGTGGCGGCACCACCGGACACGACATGCGGCGACGGCGACCCCGCGGCCAAGGCCCTGAGCCCGGCGAGCACCTCCGCCCGGTCGGCGCCGAGCACCGCAGCACGCCGATGCAACTGAGCGCGCGCAGTGGTCAGGGCCGAGGCGACATCGGCGTCAGCTGTCTCAGGGTGATCGGCCAGCCAGGTCAGCATCCGGCTCGCTTGTGCCCGGAGCGCGGTCTCCGACTTGGCCGAGAGCAACCACGGCGCCCGTGCGCCCAGCTTCGGCTGGTGCGCATCGGCATCCGGCCCGGCGGCACCGTCGCGCGGCGGCGCTTCGAGGATCACGTGCGCGTTGGTCCCGCTGATCCCGAAGGACGACACCCCCGCCCGGCGCGGACGGTCCAGCTCCGGCCACTGCTGAGCCCGCGTCAGCAGTTTCACCGTGCCGGCCGACCAGTCGACCTCGGGAGTCGGCTCGGCCACGTGCAACGTCGGGGGCAGGACCCCCGCGCGCATCGCCATGACCATCTTGATCACGCCCGCGACGCCCGCCGCGGCCTGCGTGTGCCCGATATTCGACTTGACCGAGCCCAGCCACAACGGGTTGCCGTCGCCGCGGTCCTGGCCGTAAGCGGACACCAGCGCCTGCGCCTCGATCGGGTCGCCCAGCCGGGTGCCCGTGCCGTGCGCCTCCACCGCGTCCACTTCGGACGCGGACAGCCGAGCGTCCTCCAGCGCGGCCCGGATAACCCGCTCCTGCGAAGGCCCGTTCGGCGCCGTCAGCTGGCTGCTCGTGCCGTCCTGATTCACCGCGGACCCGCGGATCACCGCCAGCACCCGATGCCCGCTGCGCTCCGCGTCGGACAGCCGCTCCAGCACCAGTACACCCGCGCCCTCGGCCCAGCCCGTGCCGTCCGCCGAGGAAGAGAACGCCTTGCACCGCCCGTCCGGTGCCAGCCCGCGCTGCCTGGAGAACTCTACGAAGGTGCCCGGTGTCGCCATGACGGTCACGCCGCCGGCAAGTGCCATCGAGCACTCGCCCCGACGCAACGCCTGAGCAGCGAGATGCAGCGACACCAACGAGGACGAGCACGCGGTGTCGACCGTCACCGCCGGCCCCTCCAGCCCGAAGGTGTAGGACAACCGGCCCGACGCGATGCTGCCCGCGCTTCCGGTCAGCAGGTAGCCCTCGAAGCCTTCGGGCGCAGTGGGAAGCCGCGAGCCGTAGTCGTCGTACATGACGCCGACGTACACCCCGGTGCGAGAACCCCTCAGCGCGGTCGGGTCGATGGCTGCGTGCTCGAAAGCCTCCCACGCCGTCTCCAGCAGCAACCGCTGCTGCGGATCCATCGCCGCCGCCT
>NZ_JBSFNS010000120.1:0-23026 GCF_053587275.1 Amycolatopsis sp. NPDC003676 | reverse complement strand
GGCCCGGGCGCACACCTCGGCGATCCCCGCCCCCATCTGGCCGCAGCCGACCACGCCGACGAGCTCCACGTGCCTCACCCATCCCTCCGGTACTTGGTTTCATGATGACGGTACTCAGTACCGACGAGTAGGCCAGGGCGGGGTGGTCCACCTCACCCTGCTCGCCCGGGCCGGCAGGCGATTAGGCTGGCCGCAGCGTGCGTGCGAAAGGTGGCCCGATGCCCGAGAAACCGGCCAAGCAACGGCTGACCGAGGCCGCGTTCGCGCTGTTCGAGGAGCGCGGCTACGACCAGACGACGGTCGACGACATCACCGACCGCGCGGGCGTCGGGCGCAGCACGTTCTTCCGTGCGTTCCGGTCCAAAGAGGACGTCATTTTCCCTGACCACGAGGTGCTGCTGAGCGCGATCGAGGCCCGGCTGGCCGGTTCCGACCCGCGCACCGCGACCGTCGCGGTCACCGAGGCGTCGCGGCTGGTGCTGCGGCACTACGTCGCCGAGGGCGATCTGGCGCTGGCGCGGTACCGCCTCACCCGCAGCGTGCCCGCGCTGCGCGCCCGGGAAATCGCCGGCACGCGGCAGTATCAGCGGCTGTTCCAGGAATTCGTTCACCGCTGGATGGGCGGCGGCGAAGAAACCGCACTGCGCGCCGAACTCATGGCGGCGGCTGTGGTGACGGCGCACAACCACGTCCTCCGCCGATGGCTGCGCGGGCAGACGACGGACCCGGAAGCGGCCTTCGACGCCGCGATGGCGGACACGGTCGCGCTGTTCGGCAACACCGGCGAGACCGAGACGACGGTCGTCGCTTTCCGTACCGGCAAAGACCTTTCCGCGGTCCTGCCGGGGTTGCGCAAGCTGCTCGGCGACGAGGGCACGCTCAACTGAGCGGCTACCAGGCCTCGTCGAACCGCACGCCGGCCTCGTACCAGTCCTCGTCGCTCACCGGGCGTTCCGGTTCCGCCGGTTGCTCGGGATCGGCGGTGCGGTTGCGGAGGTAGTCGCCCTCGCCCGTCGCCGCGGAGGCGCCACTCGCTGCTTGCCGAGGCCCGGGAGCAGCCTGCGGCGAGGAAGGTTTCCCTGACCCAGCAACGGGTTTCGGCTGGACCGGCACCGCAGCCGGTGTCGCTTCGACCGGCGGAACAGGCCGAGCAGACCGCCGAGGAGCAGCGGGCGGAGTGGCGGGGGCAACGTCCGGAGTGAACCCCGCCCGCCACTTCAGCCGGTCCATCACGTACCCGCGCGTGCCGAGCGGAGCCAGCAACGACGCCGTCTCGTGCGCCGATTGCCGCTGCGCTTCGGCGTACGTGTGCAGCACCAGCGCGGCCAACTCCTCCGGCGGCAAATTCCGCACTGCGGCGGAGAGTTTCAGTCCAGTGAGGACACCGTCGGTGTTCACCGTGGCCGTGACCGCGTTGTCGGGCGAGGACGCCTCGACCGACAACGCGGACAGTGCCTGGATCAGCTCTTCCGGGCCGGACACATCAGTCCATTGTGGACGGCGACAGCGGCTGTGACACCGAACCGTCCGGCGCGATGTCGACGTTCCGGTCCCGGACCTTCTTCTCGGTGTCCTTCGGGGTGTTGGAAGTCTCGAAGTTGGACGGGTCGAACGAGTCGCCGGGGCTCACGTCGGCGGGCTTCGGGATGTCGGGCAAACCGTCGGCCTTCTCGCGGATCTTGTCCGCCAGCCGTCCGGTCGACTGGTCCATTCCCGAGCGGATCTTCTCGACGTTGTCGAGGAAACTCTCGAAGATTTCCTTCGCGGACTCCCCTTCGACCCGCGCCGAGGCCTCCGCCACGACCTCGGACAGCCCCGCGCCGGCACCGGCCACCGCGGCCTGCGTTCCCGCCGCGGCGAGGCTCAGCCCGGCGCCCGCGGCAGCCGGGGTCGCGACCGCCGCGAGCATCCCGACCAGTGCCGCGGTGAAGGCCGTCGTCATCACCTTGGACAGCGAAATCTCGCCCTCCTTGGCCTTGTCCTTCTGGTACTTCTCCGCGGCGTCCTTGAACGACTTGCCCAGCGTGTTGAGGTCGTCCCGCGCGCCCCACACGCTGTCGCGGCCAGCGACGACGCCACTCTCCAGCACAGAGATCTCAGTGGCCATCTGGTCGTATGTCTCCGACAGCCGGTCGAGATACGTCTTGACGTCCTCGGCCGCCTCGCCGCGCCACGAGCCCATCAGTTCCTTCGCCCGGCGCAGCTCCGTCATCGAGCCGCGGCCGAGGTTCTGCCAGATGTGCTCGTAGGAGTTGATCAACGCCTGCAGACCGGAGCCGGTGTCCTTGAGGTCGGCCTCGGAGAACTCGCGGAAGATGCTCGTGACCTCGTCCTGATAGGACTCGTACAGTCCGTCCATCATCTGGAACAGCATGAACTCCGCGTAGCGCAACGCCAGCACGCCGTCGAGCGCGTCGTTCGCACCTTGCTGCAGGTCCTCGCAGATGCCTTCGAGCAGCTGCTCGCGCGGGCGCTCGTCCGAACCGCCGCTCAGCCCGAAGTAGTTTTCCTGGTCGCTCACGTCAGAGCTCCTCCCCTGCTGCATTGCGCACGCCCATCCGCGCTTCCCCGTCGGCGCTCTCGTACAGGTCGGCCACGCGCGCGAGCGCGACGCTCGCCTGCTGCGTGGTGAAAGCGAGCTTCGCCAGCGCTTCCTCGACCTTCGAGCGGTGGTACTCGTACGCCGCCGCGACCTGGCGCATGCCGAGCGACCCGCCGAACGCCGTCGTCGGGCCGCCGCCGAACGGGTTGAACCCGCCGAAGATGCCCTGTGGTCCGGTCGCCTCGGGCATGTCCAGCCCGCGCACGCCGTCGCGCGCGGTCTCCGCCGCGTGCCCGGCGTCCTCGACGAACCCGCTCGCCTTGCGCAGATCCTTCACGTCGGTCTCGAAACCGATCATGGGTCCACCCCCAGTCGTATGAACCGTCACCCTACTGAGCGAACGGTATCCTTCCGACTCATCGGACATGACGCCGGTTCACGGCATTGAGGTGACCGCCGCCACATTCCGGACGTACCGGCTATCCCTCGCGCGCGGGCTCGGACGCCGCGCGGCGCGGAAACCACGGCACGATCGGCGAAACGCGCCGCTGGTAGTCCGCGTACTCCGGATAGCGGCCGAGGGTGATGCTCTCGGTGAAGATCGTCGAGCCGATGAACAGGGCGGTCAGCAGGACCGCGCCGGCGATCGTCCAGGTGACCGCGCCCGCCGCGGAGACCTCGAGCAGGAACACGAGCCACCACTGCGCTTGTTCGAAGAAGAAGTTGGGGTGGCGGGAAAAGCGGAAGAGCCCGGTCTGCGCGAACCGCGGGTCCGGGGTGCGCCCGGCGGCCGTCTCGCGCTTCTTCCCTTGATGGAAGTTCCACTGCTGCTGATCCGCGACGGTTTCGCCGACCAGGCAGCCCACGAACGCGACGGCCAGCACGATGTCGACGGCGCCCAACGGAGTCTGATGGTCGAGCGCGGTCCACGCGGGCAGCGTGATGAGCAGCAGGATCACGTTCTGGTAGAGCGTGATGAAGAAGAGGTTGAACAGCTGGAACTGCCACGGAGCCATCCGGCCGCGCAGCACCGCCCAGCGGTAGTCCTCGCCGCCGCGGGCGTAGCCGCCCTTGCGGCCGTAGTTGAACGTCAGCCGCGCGCCCCACAGGAACACGAGCGCGAACAGCAGGTTGAGCCTGGCGTCCGCGAACCCCGCGTGACCGGCGAAGATCCCGGCGTAGGCCACCGGGACGACCGACCAGATCCGGTCCACCCAGGAGTACTCCCTGGTGAGCACCGACAACAGCCAGCAGCCGGCGCACACGCCCGCGAAAACCCAGAGGCACACCTGGAACGCGTTCATGACCGCGACTGTACTGCCGGAATCGCCCGCGCGACGCCGGTAGAATCCTCCGATGGGCACCACGACGGCGAACCTGCCCCTGCGCGAACGCAAGATCGACATCTTCTTCGCGGTGATCTTCTCGGTCTTCACGGTGACGTCGCTGATCAGCGACCTGCTGCCGACGATCGGCGTCGACTTCTCCCGCCCGACCGGCAACTTCTTCGTCGACTCCAACTACTGGTACGCCCACGACGCCGACCCTCTCTTCATGCACCCGCCGGACTGGATGCGGATCGTCACCGGGCTGTCCGCGTTCGTCTACCTGCCTTTCTATGTCGTGCTCGTCTGGTGTCTCGTCGCCGGTCGCAACGGGATCCAGCTGTTCGCGGTGGTGTACGCGACGATGATCGTCACGCTCACCGGGATCGTCGTGTTCGGCGTCGAGTTCTTCGGCGACCCGGCGACCCGTACTGGCAATCCGGGCAAGTTCCTCGCGTTCAACCTCCCTTACGTGCTGATCCCGTTGCTGTTGCTGGTGCGGATGCGTCGACCGCTGCCGTTCGCTCGGCGGTTTTGACCACTGTGGACAGTCGCGGGGCAGGGCCCGGTGGCCGCCGAGGGGCGCTTCTGGTGCGCGACCGTGACCGGCAGCGGAAACACCAGCGGGCTAGCCAACTGCCGAGCCGGTTGAAGAACGGCACCGAACCGGCGACCCGCCCACGCTGACCGGCGTCGACGACGTCGGCGGCGACGGGGAGGAACACCGCGGCCGCCGTATTGCCGCCCGGCAAGGCGACCACCATGGACAGACCCGGCAGTCACAGCACCACCGCTCCGGCCTTCAGCAGCACCCGTTGTCGACGACTGGTGCGAACGGCGACCGAACCCCACAACAGCGCGAGGATCGCGACCACCATCAGCACGTCCGACGCCCGACCTCAGCAGCAGCGAAAGCACCAGCGGACCTGCCAGCCGGACCGAGCCGGTGATCGGCCGCGCTGGCCGTCGTCGGCGGCGTCTGCGGCAACCGGCAGGAGCAGCACCGCCATCGTGTCGACGTCCGGCGAGGCGACCACTGGCAGACCCCGCAGTTATCCCACCTCCGCACCGGCCTTTCGCAGCACCCGTTGTCGGCGGCTCGTGTAAGCCGCGACCGAACCGCACAGCAGGGCTAGGAGCGCGACCGCGGTCAGTACGTCGGTCACCGATGTGACCAGCAGCGAAAGCACCAGCGGCCCGGCCAATCCGCCGAGTCGGTTGAAGAACGACACCGATCCGGCAACCCTGCCGCGCTGACCGTCGGCGGATACGTCGGCGGCGACAGGGAGGAATACCGCAGCCATGGTGTTGACGCCCAGCAAGGCGACCGTCAGTACGGCGGCCGACAGCCATGGCGCGGCGACTGCCCATCCGGACACCGCGAGTGCCAGCAACAACACTGCGGTGCACACGGCTAATCGCACCGTCACGCCAGTCGGGCCGAAACGGCGGTAGCCGAGCACCAGCAGTCCCGCGCACACCACCATCGTCACCGCGGATCCGGTGAGCAGGGCGTTCGCTGTGGTCAGCGAGAGGCCGCCGACGCGGGACAGGGTTGGCACCCAGGTTGTCAGGCCGAACGTGGTCAAGCCGATCGAGAACGCGAACACCCATTGCAGGCGGGTCGTGAGTGTGTTGCGGGCTAGCCAGTTCGCTTCCGTCGCGGGGCGTGCGGTCAAGCTGCGCTGGTCCGGGATGACGGCTGCCGCGGCGGCCAGCAGCAGGCCGGTCGGTGCGCCGATGAGCCACAGCACCCGCCACCCGAACACCGGTTCCAGCCACAACGCCGAGCCGGAGGCGACCAGGTAGCCGATCGCGGTCGCGACGATCGACAACCCGGTCACCACCGCTCCCCTGCCTCGTCCGGGGAAAAGGTCGCTCAGGACCGTGATCAGCATCGGAGCCAGCCCGCCGACGGCGATGCCCATCAGGAAGCACATCACCACGTTGCCGCCGAAATTCGGCATCGTGCCGCACATGCTGGTTGCGGTGAATCCGAGCGTGGCGAGCAAGTAACAGGCCCGCCTTCCGATGCGCTCGGCCAGTTGACTGCACAGCAACGCGCCCAATGCGGTGCCGGACAAGCCGCTGACCGCCAGCAGTGACGCGGTCGAGGCGTCGATGCCGTACTCCGCGCGCAGGCCGGGAATGACGAAACCCAGCGTCGACGTCTTGCTGATGTCGATTGTCAGCGCGGCGGTGGCGACCACTGCGATCGTCCGCCTTCCCCGGACTTTCTGCTGTGACACGGAAACGCTCTGCCGCGTCCGGCCGAGAACCAGTGCGGCTCCCAGTGCGAGCAGCAATGCTGTTCCGGCCACGAACATCTCCGGCATGTCGGCCAGCGCCATGCCGTGCAGCCGCCGGTCGGCCATGGAACCCATCGGACTCGTCGCATCAGCCGGGTCCGTCCCGGGCATGTGGAAAGCACGGAAAAAGCCCACCGCCGAAGCGACCACCACCACTGCCGCCGCCACTGCGAGCAATCCCCGCCAGCCCGTCCGAGCTGGCGCCGAAATCGTCGTCATGCCTCCAACTTCTCACCTAGACACCCGGCCCGGCATCTTCAGTCTTGCGCTTCAGTTTTCTTGGAGGACAGAAAGAATATTCCCCGCCGGATCCTTGAACCACGCGATCAGCGGACCGCCGAGCCGGAAGACGCCCTTCTCGTCCACCCCGTCGAACGGTTCGAGGGAAACGCCCGCCACGCCGAGGTCCGCGACCGCTTGCTCGATGTCGTCGACCGGGAAGTTGAGAATGGTGTACTCGGCCGGAACGTGCTTGTCCCCCTTCGGATAGACCAGCACTTCACGGTCTTCGGCGAGGTGCAGGCGCAGCATCCCCCAGTTTTCGGTGACCTCGATGCCGAGCGTCTCGGCGTAGAACTTCCGCGCGACCGGGATGTCGTCCACGGAGAAACCGCTGAATGCTTTGCTGGTGTCGAACATTTTTCCTCCTTGAGAATTATGAACCCGGCTTCAGCCGGTACGTCACCGAGAGAACCCCGTTTTCGAAGGTCCGGGATCCGGCGAGTTCGAGGTCCGCCCGATCGGAGGGCTCCTCGAACAGCCGCGCGCCCGAGCCGAGCACGATCGGGTGGATCAGCAGACTCAGCTCGTCCAGCAAACCCGCCAGCAGCAGCGAGCGCACCAGCCGGGGGCTGCCGGGGATGTGGATGTTCTTGCCCGGCTTGGCCTTGAGCGCGGCCAATTCAGCCAAGTCCGCGCCGAGCAGCGTCGAGCCGCTCCAGTCCAGTTCGGCGAGCGTGCTCGACACGACGTACTTCGGGGTGTTGTTCAGGAAGGCGGCATCGGCGACGAGTCGCCCAGCCCGGGCCACATGCGGGCGAAGTCCGCGTAGGTGTTCCGGCCGAGCAGGACGGCGTCGGACTCGGCGATGCCGGCCCGGATCACGTCGTCCGCCTCGTGGTTCAGCATCATCCAGTCCGGCGGCGACTCGGTCACCCCGTCCAGCGAAACCGACAGTCCGGCCACGATCTTCCGCACTACTATGCTCCTTCTCCGAATGATTGACTTTCACCGGGGACGTCGGAGCCGGAATCCGGAAGGCGACACCGGCGGCGAAAAACTTTCGAAGGGGGCCGGGAAGTGCGGTACCTGATCATGATCCACAGCAACCCGCGGTTCCGCGCGCTCTGGGAGGAGCTGCCGGACGAGAAGAAGGCCGAGTTCGGCCGCAGCCATCTCGCGCTCACCCGGTCGCTGGAAGAGTCCGGCGAACTGGTGCTCAGCGACGGGTTGGCGGACCCGGCCGAAGCCAAATGCGTCACCGTGCGCGACGGCAAGGCGGTGGCGAGCGACGGCCCGTTCGCCGAGGTCAAGGAGCATCTGGTCGGCTTCTACCTCGTCGAATGCGAGAGCATGGAACGAGCGCTGGAGCACGCTGCCCGGGTGCCGGACGCGTTGTACGGCAAGATCGAGGTACGGCCGCTCCGCAACGTGAAAGAGCTGGATCTCTGACTCCCTCGCCCGGTTTCGAACAGCTCCTGCGCGATCTCGCGCCGCAGGTGCTCACCGCTGTCTGCCGCCGGTTCGGCGACTTCACGCTCTGCGAGGACGCGGTGCAGGAAGCGCTGCTGTCCGCCGCGTTGAAGTGGCCGGAGCAGGGCCTGCCGGACAACCCCAAGAGCTGGCTGATCACCGCCGCCGCGCGCAGGCGCATCGACATCGAACGCAGCGAATCCGCCCGCCGGCAGCGCGAGCACACGGCCGCCGGATTGGCGGTGCCGCAACCGGAGCTGGCGCCGGCCGAAGACGACACGCTGACCCTGCTGATGCTGTGCTGTCACCCCGAACTCGGCAAACCGTCCCAGCTCGCCTTGACGCTGCGAGCGGTCGGCGGCCTCACCACGGCAGAAATCGGCCGGGCGTTGCTGGTGCCGGAGAAAACCGTGAGCCAGCGGATCAACCGGGCCAAGAAACGGCTCAGCGGCGCGCGATTCCGGATGCCGCCGCCGGAAGAACGGGCCGAGCGGATGGCCGCGGTGCTACAGGTGCTGTACCTGATCTTCACCGAGGGCCACACCGCCAGCTCCGGGACCGCGGTCAACCGGGTCGAGCTCACCGCCGAGGCCATCCGGCTCACCCGGCAGCTGCACGCGCAGGTCCCCGACGACGGCGAGGTCGCCGGGCTGCTGGCGCTCATGCTCCTCAGCGACGCCCGGCGGCCCGCACGGACCCGGCCGGACGGCACCGCCGTTCCGCTGGCCGAACAGGACCGCTCCCGCTGGGACTCCGCCGCGATCGCCGAAGGGCTCGACCTGATCGGGAAGACCCTGGTCAGCGCGCAGCTCGGGCCGTATCAGCTCGAGGCCGCGATCGCCGCCGTGCACGACGAGGCGGCCCGCGCCGAGGACACCGACTGGCCGCAGATCCTCGCGCTCTACGACCTTCTGCTCGCCGTGGCACCGAGTCCGGTCGCGGCGCTGAACCGGATCGTCCCGGTCGCCATGGTCCACGGCGCGCGCGAGGGATTGCGGCAGCTGGACGAGATCGCCGGACTGGACGAGCACCATCGCGTGGACGTCGTGCGCGCGCACCTGCTCGACCTGGCGGGCGATCCCGAGCAAGCCCGGGCCTATTACCGTTCAGCGGCACAGAAAACACTCAGCGTTCCCGAACGACGATACCTGGAATCCCGTGCCGCAAAGGGGAATTCACCCTAGCTGGCGACCCGGGCCATCGAAGCCGGACGCAAAGAATCCGGGTCCGGCAACCGCATCGGCACGGTGTGCGCGTGATACTCGAAGTGCCACCATTCGTTGTCGTAGCGGCGATACAGCCGATACTCCGGCCCGTGCCGCTCCAGCCACGCCGCGCCCTCGCTCGGGCGCACGTCCAGTGCCGTGCCGCGAACGTGTGCCGACTCGTGCGGCGGCAACACCCGGCGACGGGCCGCAGCAACAGAACCGGTGCGGTGCACCTCTTCGGCGAACAGCCGGTGCTGGTGGGCGGCGTCGCGATGGCCGGAGGTGAGCCCGATGAGCTGGCGGTGCCGCCAGAACGCCTCGGTGCGCGCCGCGGTGAAGGCCGCGCGGGCCGGTTCGCTGAGACCGTCAAGGTCCTCGGCCGGGTATCGCATCGCGAGCGCCCACTGGCAGGCCAGGTGCCGGCCGCGGCCGGGCGAACGCAGGAAAGCCGCCGGGAGCAGCGCCACCGCCAGGAGGCGGGTGACGGCCGCGAGGACCCGGGACCGGCGAAGCGACTCGATCATGGGGTCCACTTTCGGGCCCCAGTGTGCGCGCACTGCGCACGGAGTTTGACAGCTCTGTAACAGTTCGCCACGGCCGCGCTGTTACCGAACGATGACACGGCACGCACCGGGCGGGGATCCGGGCCGGGCAGGCTGGGACCCGGTTGTCCGCTGTGGACTGTCCGGGCGGGCGGACGGGCGGGCTGCGATAGTGGGAGACATGCCGAGGGTGCTGCTGATCGAAGACGACCAGGCCGTGCGCGACGGCCTGCGGCTGGCCCTGACGTACCAGGGCCACACGGTCGACGCGGTGGAGACCGGCGAGGAAGGCCTCGCCCGGCTCGCCGGGGACCCGGCCGACGTCGTCGTCCTCGACCTCATGCTGCCCGGGATGGACGGCTTCGAGGTGTGCCGCCGCATCCGCGCGTCCGGCGACCTGCCGATCATCATGCTCACCGCGCGCAATGACGACATCGACGTGGTGGCCGGGCTCGAAGCGGGAGCCGACGACTACGTCGTGAAGCCCGCGCAGGCCCGTGTGCTGGAGGCGCGCATCCGGGCCGTGCTGCGGCGAACCGGCGGCGAACCGCGCGGTCAAGGTGCGAAACCGGGGCCGGAACGGCACGGCGACCTCACGATCGACCGCGAGGGTCTCGTGGTCAGCAAGCACGGCACGGTCATCGGGCTCGCACCGACCGAACTGCGGCTGCTGCTGGAGCTGTCCGCTTCCCCCGGCCGCGTGCTCAGCCGCCAGCAGCTGCTCGAATCCGTGTGGGATCAGGGGTATCTCGGCGATTCGCGGCTCGTCGACGCGTGCGTGCAGCGGTTGCGGTCCAAGATCGAGGACGACGCCGCGAAACCGGTGTACGTCCAGACCCTGCGAGGTTTCGGCTATCGCTTCGGTCCGCTGTGACCGGCTGGCAGTTCCGGGGCCTGCGCACCCGGCTGCTGGTCGCGTTCGCGCTGCTGAGCGTGTTCACCGCGGTGGCCGTCGCCGGGATCGGGTACGTGCGGGCCCGCGACGGGATCCTGCAGCGCACCCAGGACAACGCCGCCGTCGAGATGACGAACCAGCTCAAGCAGCTGTACCCGCTCCCCCGGCGGCCGGTGGACGCGAACGCGCTGCAGGTGGCCGCCGACCGGCTGAACGGCCGGAAGAACTCCGCGCTGGTGACGAGCGGCGGGCACAGCGCGGGCGACATGCCCGCCTCGGTGATCACGCCGGAACTGCGCGGAGCAGTGCAGTCCGGCCGGGTCGCGTGGCAGCGCGTGGACGTCGGCGGCGTGACGCAGTTGGCCCTGGGCGCGCCGTTGCTGATCTCGACCGGCGACCGGCGGAATCCGACGGTTCCGTCCGGGATCGAGGTCTACGAACTGCGCAATCTCGACGCGGAAATCGAGGCGGTGAACGGGCTCGCCAGGAACGCGTGGCTCGCCGGCGGGGCCGCGCTGGTGGTGGCTTTGATCCTCGCGGTACTCGCCGCCAGCAGCGTGTTGCGGCCGGTCGGCGAGCTGCAGCGCGCGGCCCGCAGGCTCGGCGCGGGCGACCTCGACGCCCGGATCACCGTGCGCGGCAGCGACGAATTGGCCAGTGTTGCCGAGACGTTCAACTCGACCGCCGACTCGCTGCAACGGCACGTCGGCGAACTGCGCCGGATGGAAGCCGACGCGCGGCGGTTCGTCGCCGACGTGTCGCACGAACTGCGCACGCCGCTGGCCGCGATGACCGCCGTCACCGACATGCTCGACGCCGAAGCGAAGCGGCTGCCGGACGCGGCGGGCGAGGCGGTGCGGCTGGTCAGCCAGGAGACACACAACCTGGCGCGGCTGGTGAACGACCTGATCGAGGTCACCCGGTTCGACTCCGGCACCGCGTCGCTCGCGGTGGACGACGTCGACGTGGCCGAGGCGGTCCGCGCGACTCTTCGGGCGCGGGGATTCGCGGTGGAAACCGATCTGCCGGACGGGATCCGGGCGCGCGTCGACCCGCGCCGGCTGGACGTGATCGTGGCCAACCTCGTCGGGAACGCGCTGCGGCACGGCGGGGAGCCGGTGACCGTCCGGTTGCGGGGCGACCAGGCGGGGATCACGCTTTCCGTCGAGGATTCCGGCTCGGGGCTGGACGAGGAGGTGCTGCCGCACGTGTTCGCCCGGTTCTACAAGGCGGACACCGCTCGCAGCCGTTCCGAAGGGAGCGGGCTCGGGCTCGCGATCGCTTGGGAGAACGCGCGGTTGCATCACGGGGAGCTGATCGCCGGGAACCGGCCAGGGGGCGGCGCGGTGTTCACGTTGTGGCTGCCTCGGGAGGTGCGGCAGTGAAACGGTTGCTGACGCTGATCGCGGTCTTGGTGCTGACGGCGAGCTGCGGGGTGCGGCCCAGCGGCGTGATCACCGGGGAGAACGCGCCCAGCGGGCCGCCTAACGGGAACAGCGGCCCGCCCAGCGGGCCGCCTAACGGGAACAGCGGCTACACGGCGAGGGTGTATTTCGTGCTGAACGGGAATGTCGTGCCGGTGATGCGCAGCGGAGCCGGCGACGTGGCCGCGGATCGGGTCCGGGTGCTGGAGCAGGGGCCGAGCGAGGACGAACGGGCTGGCGGGTACACGACGGAGCTGCCGCCGTCGTTCGAGCCGATCGCCATCGGCGTGAGCGACGCGGCGATCGGGGTCAATGTGCGGGAACTGTCGCCTAACGCTGTCTCGCAGATCGTGTGCACTGTGCTCGCGGCAGGTGGCGGTGGGGCGTCCGGGACCATCACGCTGTCCGGCGGGGGCCAGAAACTGCAACCTCAAGCCTGCGGCCGATAGTTCAGCCGCGCGGCTTCATCACCGGCGCGAACACCACCGCCACCACGCACAACGCCAGCGGCAGCAGGAACGCGACGTTCAACGGCACCCAGTGCGCCAGCCCGCCGATGATCGCCGGGCCGGCCAGCAGTCCGACGTATCCGACGCCGACCACCCGGGCCATCAGCGCGCCCGACGCCCGCTTGTCCAGGTTGCCCGCCGCGGTGAACAGCTGCGGGACACCACCGGAAAGGCCGAGTCCGAACAACGCCCAGCCGCACAGCGACAACGGAACCCACGGCGCCAGCGACGCGATCGCGAGCCCCAGCGCGGCCAGCCCGCTTCCGTAGCGCACGACAGCGACCGGACCGGCCAGCGCGGCTACTCGGTCGGTCGCGAATCGGCCGACGGTCATCGCCACCGCAAACGAGCCGTAAGCCAGGGCGGCCGTGCTTTCGGACGTCCCCAGCCCGTCGCGCAGATACAGCGCGGCCCAGTCGTTCGCGACGCCCTCCGACAGCATCAGCGCGAACGCCAGCAGACCCAGCAACCACACCACCCGGGCGGGAGTACGCGTGGGTTTGGCTTCCTCGGCGGTTTCCTCGGCTGCCTCGTCCGACGAATCGAGCAGATACCGGCGGACCAGCAGCGAAACCACGATGCACAGCACTCCGGTACCGCCGAGCGACACGAGCGTCGGCACGCCCGCCCCCAGCACCGCCGCCCCGACGACCGCCGCGATCGCACCGCCGATCGACCACATCGCGTGGAACGCGGCCATGATCGGCCGCGGGTAAGCCCGTTCCACGACCACCGCGTGCGCGTTCATCGCGACGTCCAGCGAGCCGTTGAAGAACCCGAACGCCGCGAGCGCCAGCCCGAGCGTCCACCAGTTCGCCGCGAACCCCGGCAACACCACCGCGACCCCCACGAGCACCCCCGCGACGGACACGACCCGCGGATGCCCGAACCGGTCCGCGAGCGGCCCGGTGACCTGCATCCCGATCAACGCCGACCCGCCGAGCACCAGCAGCAACGCCCCGAGCGCGGTGTGCGAGACACCGGTCGCGCGCTCGATCACCGGGATGTGCACCACCCACATGCCGACCGCGAACCCGCAGAGGGCGAACACGATCCAGGTGGCGACGCGGGCCGCGCGGGGCAGCACCGGAGGCGGGGAGAGCTCGGTCATCGGGCTCGGCTCCTCTTCGGGGGTCGGGTCCAGGCAGGAACACAGGTGCGGGCGGGGAGAATCGGGCTGAGGCATGATGGGCGCGTGGAAGCCGACCTGACCGCCGCCCCGTGAGCGGGGGCTACCTGAAGGGCAGAATCCGCCGCGACGACATCGTTTCGGCGGCCGCCGTGGTATACGGCGAGGCTGGCTACCACGCGTCGTCCCTGCGGGAAATCGCCAAACGAGCCGGCATCACCCACGCCGGCTTGCTGTACCACTTCCCGACGAAGGAAGCCCTGCTCGCGGCGGTCCTGGAACGCCGAGACGCCGAAGACGCCGCCCGTGAGCAACTGACCGCGACCCCGCCTGGCTTGGATGTCCTGCGCCGCTTCATCGCACTGGCCGAACACAACGTCCGCCACCGGGGCATCGTCGACCTGTACTCGCGCCTCGCCGCCGAAGCGGTCTCCGAAGACCATCCCGCGCACGCCTACTTCGCCCGCCATTACCGCGAGGCCCGCGACAGCATCGCCCAGTCGTTCCACGCGCTCGCCGAAAGAGGCGAGCTGCGCCCCGGCGTAGACCCGGACTTGGCGGCACTCACCTTCGTCGCACTGATGGACGGCCTCCAGGTCCAGTGGCTCACCACCCCCACGCAAGTCGATGTAGTCGGTTCCCTCCGTCTCTCTCTGCAAACTCTCCTGACTGTCCCGCTGTTCCCGAATTAGGCGGATTCAGCAGATCCAGCCCCAAATGGCCGCCGATCGCGCCGCCGCTGTCCGGGAGGGGAACGACCCGCAACCGGTCCGTCGCCGGAACGCGCCCAACCAGCGAGGCACCCAGTCCCTCCCCCACCCCGATACGAAGCCTCCCTGCGGTTCGGGGGTGCTTGTCAAGGCATCTTTCCCGCCTTGACAAGCACCCCCAGACCGTCAGCACACTCAAGCTTCGGGGTGCCCCACGCAACCCATGGGCGCAATGTCGCCGCCAGGCGACGAGCAGCCCAAGACGCGACCCCCGCCACAAGAACCCAAGCCACCCCAGCCAACCCACCCCCCATACGGCAGCATGGACAACGTGCTCTTCGACAGGATCGTCCGCCCAGCGATGTACCGGCTCGCCTACCACGACCCCGAGGTAGTCCACGAGCGCACAGTCACCCTCCTGAGCCGAGCCGGAACCGCTCTCCGCCCCATCACCAAGGCGTACCGAACCACCGATCCCACCGAAGTCCTAGGCCTGACCTTCCCCAACAAAATCGGCCTGGCCGCGGGCATGGACAAAAACGGTCGAGCCCTCCACGCCTGGCCGGCCCTGGGCTTCGGCTTCGTCGAAGTAGGCACAGTCACCCGCCACCCCCAGCCGGGCAATCCCAAACCCCGGCTCTTCAGCCTCCCGGTCACCGACGCGGTCATCAACCGCATGGGCTTCAACAACGACGGGGCCCAAGCACTGGCCGACCGTCTGGCCTCGCACGGGAAACCCGCGGTACCGCTGGGAATCAGCATCGGCAAGTCGAAGGTGACGCCGCTGGACGAGGCCGTCGAGGACTACCGCTACTCGCTCCGCACCCTGCACCCCTTCGCCGATTATTTCGCGATCAACGTCAGCTCCCCGAACACCCCGGGCCTGCGTGCGCTGCAAGACAAATCCGCACTCGCCGAACTGCTCTCCGAACTCCGCAAGACCGGCGCCGAACTGGGTGGCGACACGCCCCTGCTCGTGAAGGTCGCCCCCGACCTCACCGACGACGCGCTCGCCGAACTCCTCGAAGTCTGCCTTGAGCACGGCGTAGCCGGGATCATCGCGACCAACACGACCCTCTCCCGCGCGGGCATCGCCCCCGCCGAAGCCGCGCTGGCGTCGGAAACCGGCGGGCTGTCCGGCCGCCCGCTGACCGAACGCTCGGCCGAAGTCGTGCGCTTCGTCCACGAGAAGACCGAGGGCAGGCTGCCGATCATCGGCGTCGGCGGCATCCTCGGCCCGGATGACGCCCGTCGCATGCTCGACGCCGGTGCCAGCCTCGTCCAGATCTACACCGGCTTCGCACTGCACGGGCCCGGTCTGGTCCGCCGCGTCGGCCGGGGGCTCGCCGCCCGGTAGCGGGCTCAACTGTCCGACGGCGAAGTCCGGGCTCCGGCACGCAAACCGGGGCCCCGCATCGGCGAACGACTGCTCGGCAAAGCCAGAAGTACGGCTTCGGCCTGAGGTCGTGCCCGGCTCAGGAACCCGGGCCCGAACCAGACCTCGTCCGGCAGGGCCCGAGTCCGGCCGTGCGCACTCGGGCCCCTCCGCGTCAGCCGGGGAACCGCGGGCCGCCGGTGCTCACGAACCGCAGGTATCCCCGCCAAGACGCGTACCGGTCCAGACCTTCCCCGCCGACAGCGGCCGACGGCTCGCACAGCACCGCGAGCGGCGAACTTCCGTCCTCCAACTCCACCCGGCCCATCACGAACGGCGCCGCCAAGCCCTCCGCGAAACGGTCGAACGCCGCCGGAGACAGCCGCCAGCGTTCGCCGTCCACGCCAGCCGAGCCGGAGACCACTCCGGGCTGAGGCGGGGTGACACCGTTGAGCAGCACCAGGCGATAGTGCTCGGCAGTCCGGACCAGACCACCGAACCGCGCCCCGTGCAGTTCGTCATGCAGCGGCTGTCCGCACAGGTGCGCACCGAACACCACCACATCGACGCTCTCGCTCGGGTACGGGTCCGGCGACCGCTCGCCAGTCAGCACCGAAGACAGGTCGATGCCGATCTGGTCCTCGAACGCCCGCGTCACCACAGTGATCCCGTACGGCCGCCGGTCACCCGGCACGGTCACCGCGGCGACGTCCAGTGCGTTCAGCGTCGATTCCAGAACGCCGACGGTCGGCAGCAGCAACGCATCCAGATCCGCCAGCAGCGAGCGGGCTCCAGAGGCGTCTCCGGCCCCGTAGAACGCGCTGACGTCTACCGGGACCAAGACAGCGCCGGAAGCCTCCAGAGAGGCGGCGGCGACGTCGAACGCTCTCCTCGCGGGCAGCGGGAGGCTGGCCTCGGCGGGGATGCCGAGGCGCGGATGCTGTCCGGCGGCGAGACGGACGTCGGCTGGCCACTCGCGCATTGCCGAGTCCGTACCGAACATCGCCGCGACGGCCCGCTGGGCGGTGGCGAGGCGGTGCGCGGACACCGAAACGGTCGTCGCCGGGATCAGGCCGGGCGTCGGCTTGAGGGTGAGTACTCCGGCCGGGGCGGCGATCTCCCGCGCGGACGAATTCAGTGCCAGGTCGACGATCTCGAGACCGATCGCCGCGTTTTCCGGGTCCGCGACGGTGGTTCCGAGGACCACCGCGCCGGCCTCGGTGAGGCGGGCGAGCGCGGGCGGGCTGTCGGAATCGACCGCGCAGACCGTTCCGGCCAGCGGGAGGTCTTCGCCCGCGTGGACGCGTTCGTCGACGGTTTTCGCTTCGACGAGCACTTCCTCCATGGTGCGCACCGAGGCCCAGAGTCCGGGGCGGTCGGCTTTCGCCAGCCGCTCGAACGCGGTGCGGACCCGCTCGTGCGAGCTGGGCGGGGGGACGGGAACAGGATCAGGTTCCGGCGGGAGCGTAGTCACGAGGGCGTCCTTTCCTCGGCGGGATCGGAGGAGTCCACTGTGTACGTCCGGCGCCGCGAACCTCAGCCCGTGACGCCGGGCCTGGCGGGTGCCAACACCGACCTCATGAGAAAAACGTTAAACCGCAGACGTTTCCGTCACCAGCAGGATCGGATTACGCGATTGTTGCGGTATGCGGGGGAAACTCACGCACCGTCGCGGCCGGACTGTCCGGTTGCGCCGACCGGAATCCCAAACTCGGCCATCAGGACGGCGTTTCCGCCCGGCCGCGGCGAATCCCGGAGTCGCCGTGAAGCCGCGCGCCCGGACCACATTCACCCCTGGATCGGGCGTTTCGCGGCGGATTACCGCGCCGCACGACCTCGGTGACAGGGCCAGCGCAGGCTGGTTTTCAACGCCAGCGCCAGGCCGTGAGCCGGTCCGGCGCGTCGGTCAGCGCCTCCCGCGACGTGACCATGCCGTCACCGCTCGCCCAGCCGCGGCGATTCCCGGAGTCGCCCCGCACGACCCCGCGACGAGGTTGGTCAGCCAAGGTCTTTCAACGCCAGCGCCAACCCCGCGAGCCGATCCGTCGCGTCCGTCAGCGCCTCCCGCGACGTGACCATGCCGTCACTGCTCGCGGCCACCGCACGACCGGCCGCGGCGACCAAGCCGCCGTAGCCTTCGATTCCGTCGTCGAGTTGCTCGCGCAGCTTCGCCACCGCGGCCTGCAACGCCGAACGTTCGCGTTCCGGCGCGGAATTGCGGCCCCGTTCGATCGCCTGGATCCGGTCGGCCAGGCCGCGCAGCGCACGGGCGGCCTCGTCGGCCGTCGCGCGGGCGTCGGCGACCGAGACCTCCGGAACCGCCGTGGTGCCCAACGAAGTGGGCACCGAAAGCTGCCGCAGGAGTTCGCGCAGCGAAGCCTCCGACTCGGCCAAGCGCTCCATCGGCTCGCGCGCGGCCGAACCGGCCGCGGGCAGCGGCGGCGGACCGCTGGGCGCGGCGGGAAGTTCGACCTTCTTCAGCTCTCGCAACCGCATCCCGGTGCGGACGCTGAACGTACCGAACACCAGCGTCGCGAAACCGGAGAACACCGCCTGCCCGATTTCCGGGCCGGCCACCGCTCCGCCGAGCAGGCCGGTGGCGGTGAGCACGGTGAGGATCCCGAGCAGGATCGTGACCAGCACCCACAACGTGAGCACGCGCGAGGTGCGGCGGATCCGGCGCTGGTGCTTCGCGCTCGGCTCGTTCCAGCGCTGCCATTTCGCGCGGACCTCGGCCACCGCGGGCACCTGCCCGGCGACCGAAGAGAACGCCGCGGACGCGGCCGCGCTCGCCGGGCGGCGCGGCACCGGCGGCGGCGAGACCGGACCGCGCTGGGTCTGCTGCGGCTTCCCGCCGGCTTCCTCGGCCGGCGGGAAGTACCGCTGCAGCTTTTCCTGAGCGCGCTGGGCGTAGTCGGGCAACCGCTCGATGTGCTTCTCGAGCTTGGCGTTGAACTCGCTGAAGTCCCGCCGCTTGGTCATCCGCGCTACCCCCTGCGCCGCTCGTGCCCGGCCGGTCAGGCCGGGTTCTTGCCCTGTTCGGCCTGCACGCGGGCCTGGATCTCCCGCTGGATGTCGCCCGAGGCGGCGGCCGGCTTGGCCGCGGCCGCGCCCGCACCGCCGTCGGTGACCTGCGCGACCGAGTCGCCGCGCATCGACGCGCGGATCTGCTCCAGCCGCGAGTGGCCCGCCATCTGGGTGGCCGACTCCTGGACCTCCATCATGCGGCCCTGCACCGAGTTCTGCGCCAGCTCAGCCGAGCCCAGCGCGGTGGTGTAGCGCTTCTCGATCTTGTCCCGGACCTCTTCCAGCGACGGCGTGTTGCCCGGCGCGGCCAGCTGGCTCATCTGGTTCAGCGACGCGGAGACCTGCTCCTGCATCTTCGCCTGCTCCAGCTGCGAGAGCAGCTTCGTGCGCTCGGCCAGCTTCTGCTGCAGCATCGTCGCGTTGCGCTCGACGGCCTGCTTCGCCTGCGTGGCCGCCTGCAGCGACTGGTCGTGCAGCGTCTTGAGGTCTTCGATGCTCTGCTCGGCGGTGACCAGCTGCGCGGCGAAGCTCTCCGCCGCGGTCTCGAACTGGGTCGCCTTCGCCTCGTCGCCCTTGCCGCGGGCCTCGTCGGCCAGCACGAGCGCCTGGCGCGTCGAAGCCTGCAGCTTCTCGACCTCGCCGAGCTGGCGGTTGAGCTTCATCTCCAGCTGCCGCTGGTTGCCGATCACGGAGGCGGCCTGCTGCGTCAGCGCCTGGTGATTGCGCTGCGCCTCCTCGATGGCCTGCTGGATCTGTACCTTCGGGTCGGCGTGCTCGTCGATCTTCGACGAGAACGCCGCCATCATGTACTTCCAGAACTTCACGAACGGGTTGGCCATCTCCTCCGCCTGCCTTCTTGCGTCCCACGGGCCCTGATTGCTTCGGGGCGGGGCGTCGCTCCCCTAGTCGCACAACGTACCGACCCCGGCGTTGGGTTCCATCGTGTCAGGTCGGCCTCCGCCGTTCCAGGCGACCCCGGGGGAATTCAGGGTCAGCCCTGACCGGCGGTCAGGACCGGCCCGGAAGGGGAACCCCGCGCACGCCGACGGCCCCGGGGAGATCCCCGGGGCCGTGCAGCGAAACAGCGCTGGCGTTACGCCGCGATCGTGGACGCGAGCTTCGGCGCGCCGATCGTGGTCCGCAACGTCGTGTTCATCCGCGGAGCGGGCTGAAGCCGCAGGTCGGAGAGGTCGTCGCCGATCAGCTCCGACACCAGACGGCCGCCTTCGAAGCCGGCCTCGCCGCGGTCGGGCACGGTCTCCCTCGGCGCGGTCTCCACCTCTTCCACCGGCGCGACCTCGACCTTGTCGAGGGCCGACACGTCGGCGGCGACCTTGTGCAGCAGCTCGCCCAGCGGCAGCTCCAGCGCCTCGCAAATCGACGCCAGCAGCTCGCTGGAAGCTTCCTTCTGGCCGCGCTCGACCTCGGACAGGTAGCCGAGGCTCACCCGGGCGGCGCGGGAGATGTCACGCAGCGTCCGACGCTGGTTGGTGCGGGCATGACGGAGCCGATCACCGATCGCCTCGCGCAACAGCACGGTCATCACGCGCCTCCCTTCCCGAACTGGTGCCTCCTACGTTACCCAGAGCGGTACCCCGAGTGCAGGACTTGACACGTACGTACGCCAAGGGCGAACGCCGTTTTCAGTCTAGTTGTTCCCCGAGCAGCGCGAACGCGGCGCGGACCGACGCCGTCCGAATCGTGTCCCGGTCACCGGGCTCGGCCAGTTCACGCACCGTGTTCACGCCTGGTCCGCTGAGCCCGACGTACACCGTTCCCGGGGCCACGCCGTCCTGCGGATCCGGCCCGGCGACGCCGGTCAGGCCGAGGCCCCAGGTCGCCCCGCAGCGCTCTCGCACACCCCTGGCCAGCTGCGCGGCGACCTCGGGGTGCACCGCTCCGTGCTCGGCCAGCAACGCTTCGTCGACCCCGGCGAGCGCGGCCTTCAGCTCTGTGGCGTAGACCACCAGCCCGCCGCGCAGCACCGCGCTCGCGCCCGGCACCTGGGCGAGCGTGGCGCAGACGAGACCAGCCGTGAGCGACTCCGCCGCCGCCACGGTTTCCCCCCGGCGGGTGAGGGTCGCGACGAGTTCGCGTGCTTCGGTCATCACGAGCCCATCGCGCGCCGGCCGGCGGCGCGCAGCCGGATCGCGCGGACGAGGTAGTCCACGCCGGTGACCACCGTCAGCGCCACCGCGATCCCCATCAGCGCCCAGCGCACCGGGTCCGCTCCGGCGGGGAGCGGCAGCAGGTAGGTCACGATCGCGATGATCTGCGCCATCGTCTTCGCCTTGCCGCCCCGGCTGGCCGGGATCACGCCGTGCCGGATCACCCAGAACCGCAGCAGCGTCACGCCGATCTCGCGCACCGCGATCACGATGGTGACCCACCAGCCCAGCTCCCCCAGCGCGCTGAGCCCGATCAGCGCGGCGCCGATGAGCGCCTTGTCCGCGATCGGGTCGGCGATCTTGCCGAAGTCGGTGATGAGGCCGTAGCGCCGGGCGACCCAGCCGTCGACCTGGTCGGTCGCGGACGCGATGGCGAACAGCCCGGTGGCGATCGCGCGCCACGTGGTGTCCTCGCCATGGCCGGTGAACAGCGCCACGACGAACAGCGGGACCAGGACTAGCCGCGAGATGGTGAGCAGGTTCGCCAGGTTCAGCGTCGGGACCGGGGTGGCTTCGGGCAGCTGGGCCCCGCCCTCGGAAGCGGCGCGGGGCACGCCCTCGCCCGCCCCGCTGGGCGCGGCACTCACCGTCCGGCGTCCGGCGCCGGGCGGACGACCAGGTCGACGCCGGCGGAGTCGACGACCTCGCAGCGGACGATGTCGCCCACCGCGAGCGGCTTGGTGTCTTCGTCCTCGAGGATGACGCACTCGCCGTCGACCTCGGGAGCCTGGTGCGCGGCGCGGCCGACCGCGTCGTCCCCGTCGGTGCCGTCGTGCTCGACCAGGACGTCCACGAAGGTGCCGATGCGGTCCTCGGCGCGCTGCGCGGTCAGCTCCTCGACCAGCGCCGAGATGCGCGCGACGCGTTCGGCGACCACGGCCGGGTCGAGCTTGCCGTCGAAGGTCTCGGCCTCGGTGCCGTCCTCGTCGGAGTAGCCGAACACGCCGACCGCGTCGAGCCGGGCCCCAGTGAGGAACCGCTCCAGCTCGGCCAGGTCGTCCTCGGTCTCGCCGGGAAAGCCGACGATCACGTTGGTGCGGATGCCCGCCTCGGGCGAGTACTCGCGGATCTGCTCGGTGAGCGCGAGGAAGGAATCGGTGGAGCCGAACCGGCGCATCCGGCGCAGCACCTGCTCGCTGGAGTGCTGGAAGGACAGGTCGAAGTAGTCCGCGACGCCCGGCGTGGTGGCGATGGCCTGCACGAGCTGCGGCCGCGTTTCGGCGGGCTGCAGGTAGGAGACGCGGACGCGCTCGATGCCGTCGATCTCGGCCAGCCGCGGCAGCAGCAGCTCGAGCGCGCGGGTGCCGTCGCGGCCGAAGTCCTTGCCGTACGAGGTGGAGTTCTCGCTGACCAGGAACAGTTCCTTCGCGCCGTTCTCGGCGAGCCAGGCCGCCTCGGCGACGATCTCGTCGGGCTGGCGGGACACGAACGACCCGCGGAACGACGGGATGGCGCAGAACGAGCAGCGCCGGTCGCAGCCGGAGGCGATCTTCAGCGCGGCGACCGGGGAATCGTCCAGCCGCGTGCGCAGGACGCGCGGGCCCCAGCCGTGCTGCGCGTGCCCGGGCACCTCGACCTCGGCCGTCGCGGCGGGCCGCTGCACCGGGCTGATCGGCAGCAGCTTGCGGCGGTCGGACGGGGTGTGCGAGGCGATCGTGCGGCCGGCGACCACGTCGTCCAGCCGCGAGGACAGGTCGGCGTAGTGGTCGAAGCCGAGCACCGCGTCGGCCTCGGGCAGGCTGTCGGCGAGTTCGTTGCCGTAGCGCTCGGCCATGCAGCCGACCGCGACGACCTTGCGTCCGGTGTCGGCCGCGGCGAGCAGCGTGTCGACCGAGTCCTTCTTGGCCGATTCGACGAAGCCGCACGTGTTGACCACGACGACGTCGGAGTCCTCCGGTTCGGCGGCCAGCTCCCAGCCGCCCGCGGCCAGCCGGCCCGCCAGCTCCTCGGAATCGACCTCGTTGCGGGCGCAGCCCAAGGTCACGAGGGAGACACGGCGGGCGCGAGCGGAATCAGCGGCTGGAGAAGGCACGACGTTCAGGGTAGCCGTCGCATTCGGACCGCCCCGCGACGGCGTCGCCCAGCGCGGTGACCCGGTCTCCTCCGGCCGGGTCTCGCCGGGGCTGTCGGCGGGGCTTCCAGTACGTGAGGGGAACCCTGAGGGAATCTGA